>JALOOB010000524.1 GCA_025454635.1 Anaerolineae bacterium | reverse complement strand
GAGGAGTTGCGCCAGCAAGGGGGCAATGGCGGTGACGAGGCCCTCCTCCTTGGCGAGGAGAAGCATGCCCACAGTCCCAGAGACGGCGATGCCCAGCCGTCGAGCATATCGCCTTCCGCGTCGCTCATCCATAACCACCAGTCGCGCGCCGGATTCCTCAGCCAGCGCAAGCACCTCGGCTTCGCCACGATCTAAACCGGCGTATCGAAGACTGTGAACAGGGTCGTCGACCCGTGTGGGTATCAGCCAGTCAAGCGCGGACATTAGCGCGACGCGGGCTTCTCGGTCGACGGCAACAAACTCGGCAATGACCGCTTCGGGGACAAGCACTTCACCGAACAGCGCAGGCAGTAGGTTGAGCTGGCCGATGGATGCGAGGGCAACGAGCGGGGTGTTATTGATGATGACTGGCGCGTCGGGCATTTGCGAAATCTTCTTCGATTTCCTCGGGGGATTGTCCAAACGGCGACAACCCGTGGCGGCTCAACTCAAAAAGGAACACAGCGCGCGGCATCCCGGCCACCTGAGCGGCCAAACCGGTGCTCAGCTTGCCGGTCTCGTACAGTTTCAGCCCGAGCAGGAGGCGCGCTTCAGTCTCGAACTCCACCGGCTCCTGCTGCAAAGCCCAGAGGACTTCGCTCGGATACTCTATGGTCAGTGTCCGCATCTCGTCATCCATCGCTCACAACCTTCAGTTTCCATTATAACCGAAGAATGGGGAGCGTCAACGAGGCGCCTTCCTTAGCTTAGCAAACCCGGCCAGCAGCGTCTTCGTCCCCTTCCCCTGGAACGCCACCGTCACTTCCTCATCGTCCGCGGTCACCTCCGACTTGAGCACGATGCCCTGCCCGAACAATCCGTGATCGACGCGGTCGCCCGGCTTGAACTGCGGCTCGCGCGCGGGTCGCTCCGCTTTTTTCGGCGGTTGCGGTGGCGCTGGCTTGGGCATCCATGACCGGCTGCCGCCCGTCCCGCCATACAGCGACGACTTCTCGTCGGGCCGCGAGCGCCGGCTCGCGCCGCCCCAGCTATCCTCATCGTCGGCCGCGCGCCGGCGATCCCTCGGCTCATACCCCCAGCCGCCCGAACGCGCGCCGTCCATCATCCCTGCGGTCCGGCTCGGCGCCCCGCGCACCGGGCTCATCCCCATCGTCCCGCCTTGCGCCGCCGCCACATCGCGCAGGAACCGCGAAGGCTCGTTGATCTCGCTCCGGCCCCACAGCATCCGCCGGAACGCGCGCACCAGGTAGAGCCGGTCCTTCGCCCGCGTCACGCCGACGTACATCAGCCGGCGCTCCTCTTCCATCTGGTCCGGGTCTTCCATGCTCCGGCTGTGCGGGAAGACGTTCTCCTCCAGCCCGACGAGGAACACCACGGGGAACTCCAGCCCTTTCGCCGTGTGCACGGTCAGCAGCGTCACGCGTTCGTCCTGTTCGGCCAGTTCGTCCTGGTCCGACACCAGCGCCACCTCTTCGAGGAACGCGGTCAGACGCAGTTCGGGCGGAAAATCGTCGTAGTGCGCGGCGACAGAGGACAACTCCTGCAGGTTCTCCCAGCGGTCCTCGCCCTCTTCCGTCCCGTCACGCAGCCACGTCGCATACCCCGCCTGCTCCGTGATCTTCTCCAACAGTTGGCTCACCGTCAGTCCGTCCTTGACATCGAGCCACCCCTTCAAGAGCCGGTAGAACGCCACCAGCGCCTTGTTTGCGGCCGTCCCGAATGGATGCTGCGGGGGCTTGCCGGGCTTGCCGCCTTCGGCCCGATACCCTTCCAGCACGGGGCTTGCGAGGTCGCCGGCCACCAGCGCCAGCCCGCCCGTCATCGACACGCCCTGCTCCCCGCTCCATGCGGCCAGCGCTGAAATGGTCTTGTCGCCGATCGCCCGCGGCGGCACGTTGATGACGCGCATCAGGCTGACGTTGTCCGCCGGGTTGTGGACAAGGCGCAGGTACGCCAGCGCATCCTTGATCTCCTTGCGCTGATAGAACCGCGTCCCCCCGATGAGACGATACGGGACACCGCGCGCGACGAACGCGTCTTCCAGCGACCGCGACTGCGCGTTCGTCCGGTACATGATCGCGACGTCGCTCAACCGGATCTCGCCCGACCCCACGAGCCGCTGGATCGTGTTGACGACGAACTGCGCCTCGTCCGTCTCGTCGTACGCCTCGTGCAGGATCACTTGCGCTCCCGCCCCGCGGTCCGTGCGCAAGTGCTTAGGCGTACGCTTGATGTTCCGCGCGATCACCGCGTTGGCCGCATCCAAAATCAACTGTGTCGAGCGATAGTTCTGCTCCAGCAGGATCACCCTCGCGTCCGGGAAGTCCTCGCGGAAGCGCAGCACGTTGCGATAGTCCGCCCCGCGGAAGCCGTAGATCGACTGGTCCTCGTCTCCCACCGCGAAGAGGTTGCGCGTTCGGCCGGCGAGCATACAGACCATCTCATACTGCGCCGAGTTCGTATCCTGAAACTCGTCCACCAGCAAGTACTCGTACCGGTCCTGGTAGCGCGCCAGCACGTCCGGCTGCTCCTTGAAAAGCCACGTCACGCGGCACAGCAGGTCGTCGAAGTCCAGCGCGCCGTTCGCCTTGAGGATCTGCTCGTACCGCGCGTACACCCGTCGCGCGATCTCCTCGTAATACGTCGTGGTCGCGAAGTTCTCCGGCTTAACCAGCTCATTCTTGGCCTTGGAGATCGCGGCGCGCATCGCCTCCGGCCGGTACATCTTCTCGTCGATCTTAAGATCCTTCAGCGCGCTGCGGATGGCCGACAACTGCTCGCCGTCATCATAGATGACGTAGTTAGGGTTGAGCCCCGCCGGACCCGCCTCCGCGCGCAGGATGCGCGCGCAGATCGAGTGAAAAGTCCCGATTGTCAGCCCCTTCCACCCGGAGCTCACCGGCACTGCCTCGCCCAGCAGCTTGTTGATCCGCTCGCGCATCTCCCCCGCGGCCTTGTTCGTGAACGTCACGGCCATCACGGAGCGCGGATGCGCGCCGGCCACGCGGAGCAGGTACGCCACACGGTGCGCCAGCACGCGCGTTTTGCCCGACCCCGGCCCGGCCAGCACCAGCACCGGCCCCTTGACCGTCGTCACCGCCTCACGCTGCGCGGGGTTCAGTCCGGCGAGAAGATCACTTGACATGAGTTGGCTCGCTCCAGATGTCCAGGCACGGCTCCCGCCGTCCTTCGACCAGTCCGCCGTCCCGCTGACAGCAGCG
>JALOOB010000233.1 GCA_025454635.1 Anaerolineae bacterium | reverse complement strand
AAAGGTCCCTGACACACCCGCCCGTACTTGCTCGAGTCAATGAGCGCAACCGCGGAGTCGGCCAGGGCGACCAGGCGGCTCTTCACGGCCGCGCCCTCCGCGTCGACGTCAGTCAGTCCCGCCGCGAGCGAGAATCCATCGCAGGAGATGAATACCATACCCGGCTTTCCGCTTCGCAAAACCGGCTCGTGGCACGGCCCCACCACCGAGCCGCCATCTGCGCCGAACATGTTGGCCACGAGCAGCACCGTGTTCGAGAGATTCCGGGCAAGCATCCGGCCGACTTCGATGCCGTTCGTCAGCACGACGAGGTTGCGGCGAGCGGCCAGGAACGGCGCCATACTCAGGACCGCGCTGCTGGCATCGAGCGCAATCGTGTCGCCGTCTTTAACCAGGCCCGCGGCCCAGCGAGCAATGCTGCGTTCCACCTCGGGCCGCGCCACGAAGGGAACTGCGAACGGGATGGTTGACACGGCGTTTCCTCGGGATAAGATCGGGCCACGGCGGACCCTTACGATGAAGACGGCTCTCGGGTGCTCTGCGAGGTAGTGTACGGCAACTGGCCGCGCGGCGACAGGAGAAAAGCGTTATGCGACTTGGACAAAAGCGTCCCGTGCAGACCCGGTGAGGCTGTCCCCTCAGGGAGCGGGCGGTTCGTGGCGCGCGGCCTCAGCCCGCGCGCGAAACTCCCGGGGCGAACAGCCTTCCAGCTTCTGGAATACCCGGCTGAAGTAGGCCGGATCGTCGAAACCTACCTGCGCAGCGATCCACGTCACGCTCTCCCGCGAGTCGGCCAGCAGGCGCTTCGCCTGGAGCACGCGGATGCGGTTGAGGTACTCCCACGGCGACAGCCCGGTCTCGCGGCTGAAGATCCGGCTCAGGTAATCCTCGCTGACCCCGACGGCCGCCGAGATCTCGCCGCGGGAAAGGGTGTGCGGATAGTTGCGCTGCATGTAGCCAAGCGCCTGCTTCACCACGAGGCTCGTCGGTTGCGCGACAAGGTGCGATCCGGCGAACACGCGCTCCACGCCGGCGAGCGTCTCCTCGTCGCTCAGAATGCCTTTCGAGTGCGCGACCACCTGGGGGTAATCGAGCCGCTTGATATCCTCGTAGCTCAACATTCGTCCGGTCAGCACGAACACTGGCGTCGTTCGCGTCCGCGCATCGGCCCGCAGCCGCTCCAGCACCGTGAACCCGTCGACGCGCGGCATCGAAAGATCCAGGATCACCAGCGATGGGGCCTCGCTTTGCAGCCAGTCGAGCGCGGCCTGCCCATCCTCGACCGCGACGATGGGAAACCCGGGGAACCGGTCGGCGAGCAGCCGCGCGTAGAGATCGCGGGCTTGCGGGTCGTCGTCAACGACGAGAACCGCGCCGCCGCTCGTGGGCGGCTGGAGCGACTGGATCAGGTCGGCGAGCAGGCTGGAGTTGAGCGGCTTCAGCAGGATGTTGGTCAGCCGGAGCGATTCGCCCGCCTCCTTGTGATACAGGATGAACGGGACATGGCTCATCTGGGGGTGGCTGCGGAGATGCTGGACGAGCGCCCACTGTCCCGGCCGCGCGCGGCTGATGTCCCACATGATCGCGGCCGGCGAGGTCCCCGCCAGGGCCTCGCTGAGCTCGGCTTGAGACGCGATGCGGCACACGGTCCACCGGGAGGGTGCGGCGAGCGCGGTCATCTCCGTGGCGAAGCCTTCATTGCTCGAAATGACGAAGAGGCCGGGCCTCGCGGACTCAGATGATCGGACAGGAGGCACGCGGAGGCGGCCGCTGAGGTTGGGCAGCGGCAGGTACACATGAAAGACGCTTCCGTGGCCCGGCTGGCTCTCCAGCGACAGCGACCCACCGTGCAGCGCCACCAGCTGGCGCGTGATCGTCAAGCCCAGCCCGATCCCTTCGGGCCGTCGGCTGGCGTACCCCTCCGTAAAGAACGGCTCAAATACCCGCTCTTGCCGCTCGATGGGGATGCCGTAGCCCGTGTCGCGCACCCAGATATGCAGGTGCGGCGGAACTACCTCGGCCCCCAAAACAATCTCGCCCGACTCGGTGAACTTGTGCGCGTTGCTGAGGAGGTTGAGCGCAATCTGGCGCAGGCGGGTGGGATCGGCCATGATGATGGGCAGGCGCGGGGGCAGCTCCAGGCGCCAGGCGAGCGCGGGATTGGGCCCCACGCTCTCGGCCATCGTCGAAAACGCCTGCTCCAAAAACGCGCGCGGGGTGACAGGCTCGGGATAGAGGTCAAGCTCGCCGATCTCCGCGCGCGAAAGGTCGAGCAGGTCGCTGATCAGGCGCATCAGGTGCTCGGCGGAACCCCGGACATTTTCGAGATCGTTCCGCAGGCCGGGCGGCAAGTCGTAGCCATGCGGATTGGGATCGAGCAGCGCCATCCGGCTGTATCCGAGGATGACATTCAACGGGGTGCGCAACTCATGCGTGACGTTCGCCAGCAGCCGCGTCTTGAGCTGGTCGGCCCGCTCGGCCAGCGCCTTCGCCTGGAGCGCGCTCTCGCGCGCTTTCTGCATCTCCTCCACGAGCAGCGCGCCCTTGAGCGCCGTACTTAAATGGAGCGCGAGGGTCTCGTAGATGACGGCGTTGCGCGGTCCCGGCTCAAAGACAACGTAGCCCAGCTGCTGGTCATGGAAGTGCAGGGAGAGAAGCAGGTGCGTGAAGCTGCGGCCGGCCGGCAGGACCTGCTCCGGCAGGATGGAGGCGGTGGGAAAAACAAGCCCCTCCGGCCCGAGGGGCAGGCGCCCGGCTTCATTATACGCCAGCGTCAGCCGCGACTCGGCCGGCAACGCCCCTCCTCCCTCGTAGAGCGCGATGTAACAGGCCGGGATGCCAAGCCGCGGCAGTTCGCGCGCTACCGCCTCCATGAGCGCGCTTAGATCAAACGCGGTGACGAGTCGCTCGCCGACCGACAGGAGGGTCGCGTTGAGCTGGTCCGCCGCGAACTGGCGCTGCGCCTCGAGGATGAGCGCGCGTTCGGCGAGGAAGACGCGCGCCCGCTGCCACAGGCTCTCCGCCTGTTGGAGGAAACCGGTGCCCAGCAGAAGCGGCTGCGTGTGCCGCCGGTGCGCCGAGATGATCGCCTGCCATTCAGAGGGGTCCATGCCGCGGCACGGTTCTTCGCAGGCAAGTTCCTCGAGCGCAGCCATCAGGCGCGCGTCCCGGCCCGAGAAGAGGTCCTCGGCGAACGCGTCCCAGATGGCCTCGAGCGGGGCGAGGTCTTCCCCGCGCGGCAGCCGGCAGACCGCAGCCATCTCAGCCAGCACCGCAGGCCGGCTCGTGGCGAGCCAGGCCGGCCACGCGAAGACTGCGTCCGCGTCGCTCCCGACCGGCAGCGCTTCCGGCAGGACGCTCGCCGCCGCGCGGGAGTGATCGCGCGGAGCGAGCTGCTGCAAGGCCGCCGATGCGCAACCGCACGACTGTCGCAGCACCACTTCTGTTTCGATGTCGATGCGCAGCGGCACGTCCTCGCCCCGCAGCAGGCGCTGGATGACGTCCGCGGCAACCCGCACTTCCTTGTCGGTGGGCAGCTCGACCGTTGTGAGGGGCGGCTGGACCGCCTGGACGATCTCGCGGTTGTCGAAGCCGGCAAGCGCAATTGCGCTTGGCACTCCGACCCCGCGCTCCTTAAGCGCGCGGAGTGCGTCGACGGCCATAATGTCGTTTGCCGCAACAAGAGCCTCGAAGGTCACTTTTCGTTTGTCCAGCAACAGGCTGACTGCTGCGGCGCCAGAGGGGGAGAAGAAGGTGCCGGGCGCCACCAGGTCGGGATCGAAGGGTAAGCCCGCCTCTGCCAGGCTGTCGCAGTAGGCCCGATAGCGATCTTCGCCGGTCTTGGAATCGCTCGGCCCGCGGATGAAGGCGATCCGCCGGTAGCCGTGATCCGCGATGAGGTGGCGCATCAGCGAGGCCATGCCCGCATAGAAGTCGGGCACGACGCTGGGAAAGCGATCGAGGCGCACCTCGAGGCTGACGAGGGCGAGCGGGCGGAGGTCTTCGCAGAAGTGGCGCAGCCCGTCCGCGCCGACGTAATGCCCGAGCCCGCCGGTGACGATCAAGCCGTCCGTGTTGCCCGCGTTCACCAGCCGGTACAGCACGTTGCCCTGCGCCTCGAAGCCAATGGGCGACGCGAGCGCGCCGCCGACGATCACCCGAAGGTTCGTCCCGCGATCGCGGCAGATGTCGGCCAGCTCGCCCCATACGGGCGACCGCCTGGCTTCCGTCAGCGAGGTTTCGAGGAAGGCAATCGTCGACCGCCTGCCTGGTTTCGACATTTCGCAGGCAATCCTTTCGCGCCGGATCGGGCGTGAGCTCCGAGACGCGTGCGAGTATGCAGCGAAGAGCGCGAGCGGTTGGAGGATGGTGACAACACCCTGTCGGCAGGGTGGAGTATACTTCAGTCGGAATAAAAATCCTAGGCAGGGCGGAATTGTCCAAGTTACGGCGGCACGGCCGGGGCCGCCGCCGCGTTCTCGCCGTCGCGCATCTCGTCCTGCGCTTCCCTGCCGGGGCCGGCCTCTGTGGGAAAACGGCGACTGCGGGGCGCGCGTTTAGGGCAGGGGAAATACCGCCAGGGGATGTTCCGCGCTGATGCGCACGGCCACCCGCGCGCCCGCGGGCAGGATCTCGGTGTGCTCCTTAAATGCGTGCACCGTTTCCCCCGTGTCCAGCCGCAGCCGGTAGACGTTGAACGCGCCGCGGAAGATGCGACGGGCGATGACTGCGTTGCCCGCGGGGTCGGGCCGGAAATCCACGTCGTCCGCGCGCAGCGCGACCTCGACCGCGGCGCCGGGGAGCAGGCCCGCAGGCGCCGCCACCGCGCCCAGCGCAGTGCGCACGCCCTCCGCGCCGACCTCGCCGCGCAGGAAGTCACTATCGCCCATGAACTCCGCCACAAACCGCGTTTCTGCGCCATGGAACAGCGCTTCCGGCGCGCCGATCTGTTCGAGCCGCCCCCGGTTGAACACTGCCAGCCGGTCCCCCATGAACAGCGCCTCTTCCTGATCGTGCGTCACGAACACGACCGTCGCGCCCATCTCCTTGAGGATGCCGCGGACCTGCTCGCGCACCTCGAGCCGCATGTCCGCATCCAGGCTGCTGAACGGTTCGTCCATCAGCACCAGCGCAGGGCCGGGCGCGAGCGCGCGCGCCAGCGCAACGCGCTGCCGCTCGCCGCCCGAAAGCGCGTGCGGGTGCCGCGTCGCCAGCCGTTCCAGCCCCACCAGGCCGAGCATCTCGCTCGCGGTCGCGCGAATCTCCGCCGCGGGCCGTCCCCGCAGCCCGAACGCGACGTTCTCGTACGCGGTCAGGTGCGGGAAAAGCGCGTGATCCTGGAACACCATGCCGACCCCGCGGCGCTCGGGCGGGACGAAGACGCGCTCACCTGCCACCGGCCGGCCCGCGATGCGGATCAACCCGCGGTCGGGCCGCTCCAGCCCGGCGATCAGCCGCAGCGTCGTGGTCTTGCCGCACCCGCTCGGGCCGACGAGCGCGAGGATTTCGCCGTCGGCAAGGTCAAACGAAACGCCGTCGACCGCGGCAGGCTGCGCGGGCGAAAAGCGCTTGACGATTTGCTGGACTTCCAGCTTGGTTACAGGCTCGGTCGGACGCGAGCGCAAGCAGCAGCGCGGCGGGCGCGGCCTGCGCGTAGAAACCGTCGTTGGCCCACGTCCAAACGCGGACGGCCAGCGTGTCGAAACCCGCAGGCCGCAACAGCAGCGTCGCGGGCAGCTCCTTGAGCGAGGTCAGAAACACCAGCGCACCGCCTGCCAGCGCGCCCGGCAGGATCAGTGGCAGCGTCACCTCGAAGAACACGCGCAACGGGGTGCGGCCGAGGCTGCGCGCGGCTTCCTCGAGGGAGGGAGCAAGCTGTCCCAGCGCGGACTCGTTCGAGCGGACGGCCTGCGGCATATAGCGCAGCGTGTAGGCGATCACCACGACGAGCGGCGTCGCGTACAGGAAGGGCAAGCCGCGGTTCACCAACAACAGCAGGCTCAGCGCAATGACGACGCCCGGAATTGCGTACCCCACCTGGCACAGCCGGCTGATCACCGTCGCAGCCGGCCCGCCGTGCCGCACCGCCAGCCGCGCAACCGGCATCGACAGCGCCACCGCGACGAGC
>JALOOB010000232.1 GCA_025454635.1 Anaerolineae bacterium | reverse complement strand
CGCGCTACCTGCTGTGGAAGAGTGACGCAAATTCGCGTGGCGGGCAGACTTGGTTGTATATTCAACAATTGTCAGACGACGGCCTGTCGCTCGAGGGCGAGCCGCAGCGCCTCATCACCGCCGATGCGCGCTGGGAAGGCGTGCTCGTTGAGGCGCCCACCCTGTGGAAGCAGGACGGCCGCTACTACCTGTTCTACTCGGCCAACGACTATAAGACGCGCGACTATGCGGTCGGCTACGCGGTGGCCGACAGGCCGGAAGGCCCGTACGCGAAGGCGGCAGAGAACCCGATTCTCAAGACGACGCTCGCCGCGGGCATTGTTGGCCCCGGCGGGCAGGACATTCAGGTCGGCGCGGATGGCAGGCACTACCTGCTCTTCCACACCTGGACGCCCGGCGCGTACCGCGCGCTCGCCATCGCGCCGCTCAGGTGGGCCGACGGCAAGCCCGTCGTCGAGCTGCCGCCCCGCGCGAGTCAATAAAGACCGAGGTCGCCACGAATTACGCGAACGGTTCGAATTCGTCGAATTGGTGGAATTCGCGCAATTCGTGGCGGCCTCGCAGCTTCGTTTTGGAGGTCTTCTCATCGTGAAACACCGCATTATGCGGATGATCGGCAATGCGCACGTCGACCCCGTCTGGCTCTGGCGCTGTGAAGAGGGCTGCCACGAAGTCATGGCCTCCTTCCGCTCCGCGCTCGACCGGATGAACGAGGACCCCGACTTCATCTTCACCGCCTCCTCGGCCGCGTTCTACGCCTGGGTCGAGCAGATCAGCCCCGCCATGTTCGAGGAAATCCGCCGCCGCGTCGATGAGGGCCGCTGGGAGATCGTCGGCGGCTGGTGGGTCGAGCCCGACTGCAACATCCCCCACGGCGAGTCCTTCTGCCGCCAGGCGCTCTACGGCCAGCGCTACTTCATGGAGAAGTTCGGCCGCATCGCCCGCGTCGGCTACAACCCCGACAGCTTCGGCCATGCCGGCTCGCTCCCGCAAATCCTCAAGAAGAGCGGCCTCGACTACTACATCTTCATGCGCCCCAGCCGACAGGAAAAGGGCCTGCCCGGCTTGACCTTCTGGTGGGAGTCCGACGACGGTTCCCGCGTCCTCGCGTACCGCATCCCCTACGAATACGGCACCAAGCCCGAGGACATCGACCGTCACGTCGAGCGCTGCGCGGCCGAATTGCGCCCGCCGCACACCGAAATCATGGTCTTCTACGGGGTGGGCAATCACGGCGGCGGCCCCACGCAGCGCAACATCGCCTCGGTCCGCCGCCTGAACGACGACCCGCGCCTGCCGCGCCTCGTCTTCAGCCGCACCGACGAGTACTTCGCGTCCGTCGAGTCGCAGGGCCTCCCTCTGCCTGTCGTCCACGACGACCTCCAGCATCACGCCGTCGGCGCCTACTCCGCCCATTCCGGCATCAAGGCGTGGAACCGCCGCGCCGAGCGCATGCTGATGACCGCGGAGAAGTTCTGCGCCCTCGCCTCCGTCCTCACTCAGTCGCCCTACCCGGCCGACGAACTGCGCCGCGCCTGGCGGCAGGTGCTCTTCAACCAGTTTCACGACATCCTGGCCGGCACGAGCGTCGAGACCGCCTACGAGGACGCGCGCGACATGATCGGTGAAGCGACGTCCATCGCCGCCCGCGCGCTCAACACCGCCACGCAGTCCCTCGCCTGGAACATCGTCGTCCCGCGCATAGAGGACGCGAACCCGCTCGTCGTTTTCAACCCCCACGCCTGGCCGAGCCGCGCGATCGTCGACATGGAGTACGGCATCCTCCCCGAGGATCACGTCCTCGTCGACGACGAGGGCCGGCTCATCCCCTTCCAGCGCGGCCAGTCTGAGGCAGCCGTCCGCCGCCGCGATCGCCTCCAATTCCTCGCGGACCTCCCCCCGTTCGGCTACCGCGTGTACAGAGTCGAGCCCGCTGCGCATTCAACGTCTTCGCCCGAATTAGCCGAATTTGTGGCGGAGAACGTTCTCTCTGCCGGCGAGAACTGGCTCGAGAACGAGTTCTTCCGCCTCGAGTTCGACCCTGCCACCGGCTACCTCACCTCCCTCTTCGACAAGCGCGCGAACGTGGAGGCGCTCGCCGGCCCCGCCGCCGTCCCCGAAGTGCTCGACGATCCGAGCGACACGTGGAGCCACAACGTGCTGCGGTACGACAAGGTGGTCGACCGCTTCGCCGCCACAAGCATCACGCCCATCGCCGCCGGCCCGGTCAAGGCCGCGCTCCGCGTCGTCAGCGTGTGCGGCCAGTCAAAGCTCATCCAGGATTTCACCGTGTACGCCGGGCTCGACCACATCGATGTTTTCACGACGGTCGACTGGCGTGAGCAGCGCAAGGCGCTCAAGCTGCGCTTCCCGATCAACGTCCACTTCCAGGCCGCCACATCGCAGATCCCCTACGGCCACATTACCCGCGCCGTGACCGGCGACGAAGAACCCGGCGGCGCCTGGCTCGATCTCTCCGGCGCCTCGCGCGTTACCGACGAACCCTACGGCGTGAGCATCCTCAACGACAGTAAGCACAGCTATGACGTCACGCTCCGCACCGTCGGCCTCACCGCCCTGCGCAGCCCCATCTACGCGCATCACGACCCGATGGCGCCGGACCCGGCCCGCATCTACTCCTACATCGACCAGGGCATCCAGCGTTTTCGCTATGCGATACTCCCCCATCTCGGAAGCTGGCAGGACGCCGGCACGGTCCACCGCGCCGCGGAGATCAACCACGGCCCGGTCGCGCTCGCCGGCAATATGGGGCCCGAGGGTTTCCTCCCCCTCACCGGCTCGTTTCTGCGCGTTGACCCGCCCAACGTCGTCGCGCAGGTGCTCAAGCAGGCGGAGGACGGCGACGCCCTCATCATTCGGCTATACGAATCATCCGGCGAGTCCGCCCGCGCCCGCATCGCCCTCCCCCACCTCGGCCGCTCGTTCGAAGCCGACTTCGCGCCCAGTGAGATCAAGACCTTCCTGCTGCCACACGACGCAGCGGCGCCCGTGCGGGAGGTCAATCTGTTGGAGTGGGAGGTCTAACAGGATTCGCCGGATTCACAGGGGTACCCAATCCCATCCTGTCAACCCTGCAAAATCCTGCCAATCCTGTAAAACCGGCAGGCCAAACGCAACAGGATTCTCAGGGGATACCCAATCCAACCCTGTCAATCCTGCAAAATCCTGCCAATCCTGTGGAACCGTAGCAACAACTCGGGGCGAGGAATGAAATTCTTCAGGACGCAGAAAATTGAGCGGCTGCTGGCTGAGGTGGAGGCTGCGGTCTACCGCGAGTCCGTCACCATCCGCCATTGGAAGGCCATCGAACGCGACATCCCCGGCGCAGAGGCGGTCGACTTCGACGATTCCCCCTGGCGCGACTTCGCGCTCGGCGACGCCTGGGGCGGTTACGACGTCGTCGCATGGTTCCGCGCGCGCGTCCCCATCCCCGAGTCATGGGAGGCCCCCCCGCGCAGCGGCGCAGCCCGCCAGCGCAAGCTTGCGCTCCGCTTCCTCGTCGGCCCGCGCGAAGAGGGCAACTCTACCGCCGAGACGCTGCTCTACGTCAACGGCGAGCCGCTCCAGGCCATCGACCGCTGGCACGAAGAAGCGTGGCTGCCGCCCGAAACATGCGCGAGCGGCGAGCTATCCCTCGCGCTCCGCGCATGGAGCGGCGTGCTCCAGGTGCCGCCCGTCCGCCACTTCCGCCGCGCCGAACTGGTCCTGATCGACGAGCGCGCCGAGCGGCTCGCCCACGTCACCCGCGCCATCCTCCAGGCGGTCCACGAGCTAGGGGAGAACGACCTGCGCCGCGGCGTCATGCTCGAGGCGCTCCACCAGGTCTACCTCGGCATCAACTTCAACCTCCCGCGCAACGACCGCTTCTACGAGTCGATCGCCGCGGCCGACCGCGCGCTCTCCGCCCAGGTTGAAATGTGGCGCGCCGGCCGCGAGCTCAAACCGCATATCTCCGCCATCGGCCACGCCCACATCGACCTTGCCTGGCTGTGGCGTCTGCGCCACTCGCGGGAGAAGGCCGTCCGCACCTTCACCACCGCGCTCCACCTTATGCGGCAATATCCCGAATACCGGTTCATGCACTCCGCGCCCCAGGCATACAAGTTCCTCAAGGAGGACAATCCCCTCATCTTCGAGCGCGTCCGGCAACGCATCGCTGACGGCCGCTGGGAGCTCACCGGCGGCATGTGGGTCGAGGCCGACACCAACCTGATCGGCAGCGAATCCCTCGTGCGCCAGTTCCTCTACGGCCAGCGTTTCGCCCGCGCCGAGTTCGGCGTCGACATGAGCGTCCTTTGGCTGCCGGATGCCTTCGGCTACTCCTACGCGCTCCCGCAGATCGCCCTGCAGAGCGGCATGCGCGCATTCGTAACGAGCAAGCTCAGTTGGAGCCAGTTCAACCGCTTCCCCTACGACACCTTCATCTGGCGCGGCGTCGACGGGTCCGACCTGCTCTCCCACTTCATCACCACCCCTGAGCTTGAGAACCCCGCCGGCTCCGGTCACACCTACAACGGCCAGATCACGCCCCGCGAACTCTGGGGCATCTGGAATAACTACCGGCAGGGGGATATCAACGACGAGCTGCTGATGCTCTTCGGCTGGGGCGACGGCGGCGGCGGCCCCACCCGGGAAATGCTCGACCGCGCCGAAACCCTGCGCAACCTGCCCGGCATCCCATCGGTCACGCTGGGCAAGGCCGAGCCGTACTTCGACCGCCTCGCCGAGCGCATGCGCGCGACCGACCTCCCCGTCTGGGACGACGAACTCTATCTCGAAATCCACCGCGGCACCTACACTTCGCAGGCATTTCTCAAGCGCGCCAATCGCAAGGCCGAGATCCTCTACCACGACGCCGAGTGGCTGGCCGCGCTTTCTGACGCGCTCACGGGCGAGCGCGCCTACCCCGCAGCCGCGCTCCGCGAGGGCTGGGAGTCCATCCTGCTCCACCAGTTCCACGACATCCTCCCCGGTTCCTCCATCCACGAGGTCTACGACGACGCGCGCGAGGCGTATCGCCGCATCGAACAAATCGGCTGCGACGCGCTCGAAGCCGCGCAAGCCCGCATCGCCGCCACTGCCCCCAGCGAAGGCGAGAGCCTCCTCGTGTTCAACTCGCTCAGTTGGGACCGCAGCGACGTCGCCATTGTGCCCTGGGCCGAAGGTCGCGCCCCGCTCACCGTCCTCCGCGCCGACGGCTCGTCCGCGCCCGCCCAGGTCGTCTGCGAGGATGAAACCCCGCTGCTCCTGGTCGAAGTCGAGGGCGTCCCATCCCTCGGCTGCCGCGCCTATCCGCTCGTGCCTGCGCCGCAACAGGACGCGCTCACCGTTACACCCGAGCGCCTCGAAAACGACTTTTGGCGCATCGAACTCAACCGCGTCGGCCAGATCCGCTCGCTCTACGACAAACGCGTCCGGCGCGAAGTCCTCGCGCGCCAGTCCGAGCGCGACGCGGGCCGCGCCAACATCCTCCAGGCGTTCGAAGACAAACCCATGAACTTCGACGCGTGGGACATCGACATCTACTACCAGGAGAAGGTGGCGGAGATCACGGGGTTGGCCGAAGCGGTTGTCGAGGAAACCGGCCCGGTGCGCGGCGCGCTGCGCCTCGTTTGGCGCTATGGCGACTCGACCATCACGCAGCGCCTGACCATCTACCGCGCCTCCCCCCGCATCGACTTCCGCACCGAAGTCGACTGGTGGGAGCAGCAGGTGCTGCTCAAGGTGGCCTTCCCCGTTGCCGTGCGCGCCACCCGCGCCACCTATGAGATCCAGTTCGGCTC
>JALOOB010000021.1 GCA_025454635.1 Anaerolineae bacterium | reverse complement strand
GCGACCATGGGTGAGTTCACCACGTACCGCTTCATCTCATTCGCGTACAGCCACTTCTCCGCGGTGTACACGCAGATCGACCAGAACGCGCCCACGGGCGGCAGCTTGTCGGCCTCGAACTTGATGCGGTATTGATGCCGGCCGTTAAACGTCTCGCCGTCCGCGTCGGTCTGGTAGCCAACGCCCAGGTATTCCTCTGCCGCATTGCCGAAGATGCCGAGCAGCGCGCCAACCGCGCGAATGAGGTAGTCCTGGCCGAGATACTCGCGGCTGCCAAACAACTCCGCCGACGAGCGCACCGTCTTCGCGCGCGCATACATCTCCTCGAGCGCCGCGGCCATGCCCTGCCGGAACCCGTCCGCTGCGTTTGCCTCCGGGGCAAACGTCGCGCCGCCGGCCACGCCTATCTCCGCGAATGCGTCCCGCAGCTCACGCTCGCTGTCCATCGGCGGCATATACGCCAGCACTGCATTCAGCACCTCGAAGAAGCGCAGCGAGCCCATCTCCTTGCGGACGTCTACGGACGCGACGCGGGTGAGCGGCGGTGGCGCGGGCGGCGCGACCTGGCCCAGGTATTCAGAAAGCGTCCGGACGCGAAAACCATCCTGGATCGCGTGGACGTTCGGTAGGTCGGACGCGTCGACCAACTGCGTGCGGTACAGGCCGTAGGCAAGCTGCGTCGGGGAGGCGAACACCCCCTTGATCCCTTCAGGCGTCGCGCCGTCATAGTCGGGTCCGGTCAGCAGGAAGTCGCCGCCGGCGTTGCCATTCGTGCGCGGGCTGACGTAGCCCAGGATGTAGGTGTACAGGTCGAACAGCGTCAACGACACGTAGCGCCCCGCGTCAAACGGGGGAATGGTGATCACGACCGGCTCGGCGCGGAGGTCGAACCAGGCGTAAGAGTACGGCGTGTCGACGTTCGGCGCGACGATTGCGCGGTCCTCCGGGGTGGCGACGTTGCGCGCGTGGCCGACGCAGTTAAAGGGCGCCTTGAACTCGGGTGAGCCGGGGTCAAGCGCCTGCCGGTGGAGGATGGCGTACGCGTCCACCGTGGGGTAGCCGTATAGATAGGCGAGCCTCGCCAGTTCGGTGATTTGCTCGGGTGTTCTCATGTCGGGTGTGTCCTCGAATTTAGGCGGTCGGCGCAGCGGGCGTCTTGGGCGCTGCAAGGGCAGCGCTGGCGGCGGGCTTCTTGAGCAGCAGCGCGGCCACAAGGGTTGTGATCGTCACGCCGGCTGAGATCCACGCGAGCGTGCCGAGCGCGTTGGCCTGCGCCGCGGCTTCGGTCGCGCCGGGGTTGGCAGCCGAGTACGCGGCCATGAACGCAGTCAGCCCCGCGGTCAGCAGCGCGACGAAGAGTGCTGTGCCGAAGTTGCCGGCCAGGGGAAAGATCCCCGCGAGCATGCCGCGTTGCTCCAACGGCGTGTCGGTGAGCGCGGCCATCTGCACCGGATTCATGAACGAGAACCCTGCGCCGCCGAAGATGGTGCCGATCAGGATCAGCCACAGGTTCTGCGCCGGGAAGCCGAAGGCCAGCAGCACAGTGCCCCCGATCATAAGCGCCGCTCCCAGCATCACAGGCTGCCGCGCGCCGCCCTTGTCGAGCATGCGGCCGCCGATCGGCGCAACCACAACCTGCGCCAGCACGGGCAGGATCAGCAGTAGGCCGGCCACGGTGGGCGAGAGACCGAGCACCTGTTGGACATAACGCGCAACGAACGCGCCCATAAGCACGTTGGGCAGGAAGCGCATCAGCGAGATAAAGACGGCGACCGCCACGCTGCGGATCTTCATGACGCGGAACTGAATGAGCGGGAACTGCTTGCGCAGCGAGACGAGGACGAGGACGAGCCCGACCAGGAGGCCGGCGCCAACCATGAGCAGCACGGGCGCGGAGGTGAGCCCCGACGTGCCGGCCTGCATGATCCCTATGGTGACGAGGGCAACGGCCACGAACACGAGGACCGCGCCGAGGTAATCGAACGGCGTCACGGCGCCCTTCTTCTGCTCGTACTTCACCTTTCCCACCATCACGAGCGCCACGGCCGCGGCCAGGATGGTCAGCAGGTAGGCGAACGGCCACGAGACGACCTGGATGATCAGGCCGATGAGGGTCGGCGCGAACGCGGTGACGGTCATGCTGATGACCATCATTCTGCCCTGCGCGCCGCCGCGTTCCTGCGGCGGGAACACGTCGAGTAGCAGCGCGGTTGACGCGGGAATGAAGAGGGCCGCGCCGATGCCCTCGACGCCGCGACCGACGAGGATGACAGGGAACGCGCCCATCAGGCCCCCCACAAACGTCACCGCCGCGCCGCCCATAATCAACAGCAGGCCGAGCCGGAAGATGCGCAGCCGGCCGACGCGGTCGCCCAGCGCGCCGCCCACCGTGACCAGGCCGGCAATGATCATGAGCGTGATGTTGAGGATCCACTGGCTCGCCGTGACCGAAATGCCGAGCGCGGCCTGCTGGCTGGGCAGACCGACTTGCGTTGCGGCCATGTCGATGGCCCAGGTGGAGAGACCCGCCGCGGCCGCAAACACGGCGAAGCGTTTCACGGTTTGTTCGTCCATTGATGCCTCCGGCATTCCCGCATGCGCGTGTTGAGAATGCGTGTTGTGATGAATGCGTTTCGGATGAATGCCTGGTGACATCTGTCGGCGCACTCTGGCGGGGATCGCCGCGCGCGTATCGCGACAATCCAGTCCAAGTCTACCGTCTTTCGACCGAGCCGGTCGACTGCCATTCCGAGAGTTACGGGCTAGCGCTTAAGCTAGGGTGCGGCAAGGGTTGCTGTCTGCCCCGGTTCCAGACCCGCGCTTAAGATAGGCGCGAACCGTCCCAAAGGCCGTTCCATCCGGGGCTGAAGCTGGGTAGAGTAACGTCGAGGGGTAAAACGAGTCATGCGGACCTACATCGCTGACCAAAACGCAGAAGTTCGCGCCGCTCTGGGTCTGCTCGTTCAGCGCCGGCTTGGCTTTGAGGTCGTCGGGGAGTCGGCGCGTTGCGAAGGGCTGGCGGAGCGCCTGCACGCCGCGCGTGCGGAACTGCTGCTGGTCGAATGGGAGTTGCCCGGTCAGGCGGGCCGCGCGCTGATGGCGAGCCTGCGCGCGCTCTATCCGGGTTTGCGCATGGTGGCACTCACCTGTGATGCGCAAGCCGGGCCTGACGCGTTTGCTGCCGGCGCGGACGCCTTTGTCTACAAGGGCGATCCCGTGACCAGGACCGTGTCCGCCATTGCCGCCGCGGTCAGCCCTTCTTCGACGGGGACTTGATGAGGTTGCGCTCCAGCGCGATCTTGACGGCCTGCGTTCTGTTGCTGGCGCCGAGCTTCAGCAGCACATTGCTGACGTGAAAGCGGCTCGTCGACTCGGCAATGAATAACCGCTGGCCGATTTCCGCGTTGGTCAACCCTTCCGCCACCAGCCGCAGGATCTCCAGCTCGCGCTCACTTAGATCGGTCTGCGCCCCATCATTCGAGTTGATCGCCTGCACCAGCGCCTCGGTTGCCTCTGGCGCCATGACTGACCGCCTTGCGTACGCAGAGCGCACCGCCTCGCGGAGCGCGGCGGCCTTCACGTTCTTGAGCAGATAGCCGATCGCCCCGGCTTTCAGGGCCTGCTGCACCTGCTCCGGCTCGGCAAAGCTGGTGAGCGCGACGATCTGGACGGATGGATGGGCTTGCCGAATACGGCGGATGGCTTCGATGCCGCCCATGCCCGGCATGAGGAGGTCCATCAGGATGACGTCCGGCAGATTAGCGGGCGACAACTTGGCGCACAACTCCACAGCCTCTTCGCCGTTCGAAGTCAATCCGACAAGCTGCAGGCCGGGCGACATGGACACGACCAGCTTGAGACCGTCCTGCACGACCGGATGGTCGTCGACGATTAAGACGCGAATGGCAGTGCCTTCGCTCATTGCCATGCTCCTTCCGTTGCGGTTCCCCACCGCAACTCCGCAATCGTGCCCTGTCCTGGCTCGCTGCATATTTCAAGCTCGCCGCCAATGGCGCGCGCGCGTTCCTGCATGATCGCGATGCCGAGATGTTCGGGGGAGACCGCGTGTTGGTCGAACCCCTTGCCGTCGTCGCGCACGATCAGCGACAGGCCGCCGCGGCGGTAGTTCAGCCGGATCAGGCACGCGCCGGCCTCCGAGTGTTTGATAACGTTGTTCAGCAGCTCCTGCCCGATGCGATAGACGGCCACGCGCGCGTCGGGCGACAGCAGCGGTTCCTCACCCTCCACCTCGCAGCGGACCGCGACGCGCGAGCGAACAGAGGCTGCCTGCGCGAGATTTTCCATGAGTTGGTGCAGCGGCGCGGCTTGCAGCGCGGCCGGCCGAAGTTCGAGCAGGAGGCTGCGCATCTCGGCGAGCGCGCCGCTCGTGAGCTGTCCCAACTTGTCCAGGCTTTGCCGCGCCTCGCGCGGGTCCTCATCGAGCTGAAGCTGCGCCATCTCCGCGATGATGTTTGCCGAGAAGAGGGTCTGTGTGACCGAGTCGTGCAACTCGCGCGCCAGCCGCGTGCGCTCGGTGAGCGTGGCTGTCGCCACCGCGTCCTTTGCCGCCTGTCCCGCGGCGAACGATAGCAAGACGATCAGTATCAGATTGCCGATCTTTGCGACCTCACCGGCCAGTTCCACTTGCGGAACGAGACCCAGCACCATCGCCAGATCGACGATGCCGAACAGGGTGGGAATGAGCAGCGCCGCTACGTAAAAGCGCGCGGGGGCGAAGCCTTTTCTCAGGGTCAGCGGCCCGACGAGGGCGACGATCGCCAGCGTGGGCGCGCCCAGCGCGACGACGACGCCGGTCACGAGCTGCCAGGGAATCCAGCCGAAAGCGACCGGTGCGATCAACACCACGGTGATGGCGAGCGCGAGCGCCAGCAACTGCGAAAAGCGATAAAAACCGGGAAGATGGCGTCTAAGTTGCAGGAACCGGGCCGCGAACGCTAGCAACATCAGCAGCGTGACGGCGATAGCCAGCGGGACGACTGTATCGCGCACCTGCGGCATATGGGGCCAGAGCACGCGGGCGGCCCAACCGTCCCGCGCGGCGAAGGTGAGCGCCTGCGCGACCAGCATCACGGCCAGAATCGCGTAGAGCGCATCGCGCAGCGCCAGCGCCTTAAGCAGGCAGTAGATCACCAGAAGAGCAAACGCGCCGTAGAGCGCGGCCGATAGCGCGACGTCGCCCTCAGACACGCGGGTGAACGCCGAGACCGTGCGCAGGTTTCCCGAGAAGTCGAGCGCGAAGGAACTGGCGATGCGGAGATAGACCGTGCGGCTCTCGCCAGAGGGCGCGTCGACCTGAAAGACGAACCGGAGCGACTCGACGTCGCGCGTGTCGAACGGCAGACGCGCGCCCGTTTGATGCTCGGCCACCACTTGCCCATCGGGCCGGACGAGGTAGAAGTCGATGAAGTCGCGCTGCTGTTCGCCCAGGTCCAGGAGCCATAGCCCCTGGCTGCTCTCGTTGCGCAGTGTGAAACGCGCCCAATAGGCCGTGCGGGACAGCGT
The DNA here is from genome assembly GCA_025454635.1 of Anaerolineae bacterium. Taxonomy (GTDB): domain Bacteria; phylum Chloroflexota; class Anaerolineae; order CG2-30-64-16; family CG2-30-64-16; genus JALOOB01. The sequence continues at coordinate 12,353 of JALOOB010000021.1, read as the reverse complement.
GCGGTCACTGTTTTCGCGGGGCGTCGCGCTGAAGCGGCTCGCGTATTCGGGCGAGGTGACGTCGGCAAGCGTCAGTTCTCCGGTGGGATCGGGCAGGAATTCGAGCCGGTCGGCAAGCGGGAGGGCGTCCGCTTCGTCGGTGAGAACAAGAGGCGGCGAATCGGCCGGAGCCGGGGCGGTGAGGGCGGCGACAGGGAGGAGGAGCAGGATTGCGCACGCGCAAAGATAGCGCGCGAGAACGCATGCTCGCGAGAGGCGCCGCGCGTCAGGACGCGCTATTCGGAAACCGAGAGGGGGGTAGCTCAACTGCTATCTCGATAAATCCGACGCTGCGCCCAACCGGACTAGCGGTCAAGCTCAATTCAGCGCCTACGTCGAAAAATCACGTGGGCGCTCACAGTATACGGTAGTTGCGCGCTTCGTCAAACGCGCGCATTGCTGTTCGGAAAGTTGGTTGCTTAGGAAAGTTGAGACACGCGCGGTCGGAGTCACAGCGGCGCGGGCATCAGCGCGGCGCAAAGCTCCTGGCGCTCTTCTCGAACTCGGTAGGGGGGCGATCGCCGCGGTCCTCCAGCGTGCTGTAGGAGAGGGCCCACATATCCGTGTCCGTAAGCACGAAGTACTGCCGGCCGCGTAACTCGGGGCCGCCGGCAGACGTCGGTGGCCTGATCATCACGCGGGCCATGGGCAGCCCGCCATCCGTGACGAGGTCGCTGCGCTCGCCCCACGGCTTGAGCCCCATCAGGCCATACTGCGGCAGCAGGGCATCGCGCAGCCACGCTTCGAGGTCGTCGACGGGCTCCGCCCCGAGCGGAGCGCGCTTGATGTTCAGGTTATCGGCAAACCCGTCCACGGGCGGCGCGAGCGCGATTAGCTCGAAGTCCGTCAGGTTCGGCGTGCGTTCGAGGACGGCGGCCAGCACCTTGTTTTTCAGTTCCAGCTGCTCGATGAGCGCGCCGATTTCTTCCTCCGTCAGGTCGATGACCTCCCAGTCCGCCGGGACGCTGATCGAGAAGGTGTCCGTTGTGATCGTTTTCCAGCCCTCGAACGGGTCCGCTGTGGCGGTCGGTTCGAGGGTTGCGGTGGGCGCAGGCGCTGGCGAGGGCGGTGGGGCGGCGGTGGGCGGTGGCGGCATGGTCATAGTCGGGGCCGGCGATGCGGTGGGCGCGGGCGTCCCCGCGGGCAGCGGCGCGCAGGCCGCGAGCAACAGGACGGCGAGCAGGAGGGCCAGCCGTCCGGGGAACAGACGAGGATTTGTCATGTGTCGAACCCGATCTTCTTGTGCCGGATCGCGACGCTCTGCACCAGCCCGATCGCGATCAACGTTGACCACAGCGAGCTGCCGCCATAACTGACAAACGGCAGAGGGATGCCCGTGACGGGCATGATCGACAGGTTCATGCCGATGTTGATGAGCACCTGGAAGAAGATCATGGCGGTGACGCCGGTGACGATCAACATCCCGAAGGTGTCGCGCGCCTGTCCCGCGATGCGGATCAGGCGGAGCATGAGCAGCCCGAACAGGACGATGAGAGCTGCGGCGCCGAGGAAGCCGAGCTCCTCCGCGGTGACCGTGAAGATGAAGTCGGTGTGGCGGACGCGGAGGAAGTGGAGCTGGCTCTGCGACCCGCGGAACAGCCCGCGGCCGAGCCATCCGCCCGACCCGATCCCGATCATGGCCTGCTGGACGTTGTACAGGTCTTCCGGCTTGACCTTGCTCGGGTCGAACAGCATGAGGACGCGGTCCTTCATGTAGTCAGCGAGGACGTAGCGCCACGCGAGCACCGCGCCGATTGCGCCGATTGCGCCGAAGAACGCCGCATGGCGCCAGCGCAGACCCGCCACGAGGATCATGATTGCGCCGATGGCGACCACGACCATCGCGGTGCCGAGGTTCGGCTGCCAGAAGATCAGGCCCACCGCCGGGAGCAGCAGCGCGAAGCCCAGGATGGGCGTCAGGATGCTCTCCATCTTGTCCTCGCGCGACGAGAGGAAATGCGCGAGCGCGAGGATCACCGCGATCTTGGTCAGTTCGGACGGCTGAAGGAAGTACTCGCCAACGGTCAACCAGCGCTGCGCGCCGCCCGCCACCGTGCCGATCACCTTGAGGACGACGAGCGCACCGAGGAAGAAGATCAGGATCGGGTAGGCGAGTGTGGTCAGCAAGCGGTAGTCGACCGCGGCCGCGACGAACATCAGGATAATGCCGACGCCGAGAAAGAGCGCCTGTCGCCACGGGTAATCCTTGAGCACTTCGTTGCCCGAGAGCGCGCTTGCGATCATCAGGATGCCGAAGCCGCTCAGAAGGAGCGCGAGGAAGAGCAACGTCCAGTCGAAGCGGCGGGAAATCGCGACCCTCATGGCGCGCCTCCCGCCGGCGTGGGCGCGATCCCCGGCTGCTCAGGAGTGGCAGTGGGGACGTCGGCCGGCCCGGTCTGCTCGGGCGGATTCTTGGCGGCGAAGTAGGCGTTGAGCACTTCATTGGCGATGGGCGCCGCCACGCCTGAACCCTCGCCGCCGTTCGCCACAAAGACCGTCACCACGATCTCCGGGTCGACGTAGGGGGCGAACGACGTGAACCACGCGTGCGTCGGCAGATTGTCTTTGTCGTCGCGGTCGGGCTTACCGTCCTTGTTCCAGTCGCGCGCGAACTCCGCGGTCCCGGTCTTTCCAGCGATGACCACGCCGGGGACGCGCACGCGCGTGGCCGTGCCATCCGGGAAGTTAATTGCGCCGTACATCCCCTCGCGCACCATGTCGAGGTGGCGCGGGTCGACCGGCACCTTACGCAGCAGCTTCGGCTCGAACGGCTTGACGACATCGCCGTTCTCGTCGGTCAGGTAGTCGACGAGCTGCGGCTTGTAGAGCGTGCCACGGTTAGCGACTGCAGCCGTCGCGTTCGCCATCTGGATCGGGGTCGCGAGCACGTAGCCCTGGCCGATGCTCATGTTGTAAGTGTCGCCGGTGAGCCAGCTTTCCGCATACCAGATGCGCTTCCACTTGGAAGTGGGCACGAGGCCCGCGCTTTCGCCGAGCAGTTCGATGCCGGTGGGCTCGCCCAGGCCGAACGCGCTGGCGTACTGGCCGAGCCGCTTAGAGCCGAGACCGTTGAAGCTATCCCGGTAGCCGCCGCCGAGTTCGTAGAAGAAGATGTCGTCGGAGACGGCCAGCGCATGCCGCACGTTGTGCAGCCCGTGGCCGTACCCGTACTTGTGCGTCCATGAGTAAAAAGGCTGCGCGAGCGACATGTCCCACGGCACGAAGTCATTCGGCACCCAGATGATGCCGTCGTTCGCGCCGTCAAAGCCGTCGCCGAGCCGCGTGTTTGCGTTGATGACGCCTTCCTGCAGCCCGCCCGCGGCCACGATGGTCTTGAAGATCGAGCCGGGCGGGTACATGCCGGCGATGGCCTGGTCGTACATGGGCAGGAGGGGATCGTCGAGCAGCGCCTTGTAGGCTTCGTCGGTGATGCCCTTTGCGAAAAGGTTGTTGTCATAAGACGGCAGGCTGACGAGCGCGAGCACCTTGCCGCTGCGCGGGTCGAGCGCGATGACTGCGCCCTGATTCGCCTTGGTGAAGCCTTCGGAGCGGTCAAACGCGGCCTGCAATGCCTCGGTCGCGGCTCGCTGCAATTCCAGGTCGATGCTGAGGACAAGGTTGTACCCCGGCACCGCAGGCTTCGACTCGCCGACGACGCGCACCTTGCGGCCGTTCACGTCGACTTCGATGGTCTCCTGCGAGGGCGTGCCGCGCAGCTCGTTCTCCATGCCGAGTTCGAGCGCGGTCAGGCCGACCTGATCGTTGGCGCGGTAGCCGCGTTCCTGGTAGTCCGCAAGCTGCTCCTCAGGGATGTGGCCCATGTAACCTATGATGTGCGAGGTGAGCGCGCCGCTCGGGTAGTCTCGGATGGGTTCGAGCACGAGCTGCACGCCGGGCAGGTTGACGGCGTCCTCGGCGATCAGGAAGGCGGTTTCCTCGTCGATGTAGCGCGCGACAGTGATGGGGCGGTATGCGCCGCCCAGCCGCCCGTCGGCGATCTTTTTTTCAATCTCCGGCCGCGGCATGACCCATGGATCGCGCTCCTTGATGACGGAACGCGGGTCGGGCGTTGGCGCAGGCTTGCCGCCGCCTGCCGGCGCAGCGGTTGGGGCGGGCGTGGGGGAGCCTCCGATGTCGAGGGCCAGGGGCGCGGTCGAGCCCTCCCCGACGGGCCGGGCGAGGATCGCGAGCAGCCGGTCGAGCACCAGGGCATCGCCGCTGCCTTCCGGTTCGCCCTCTTCGTCCTCGGGCAGGTCGCCGGGCACCACTTCGACTGTGAAGCTGGGCTGGTTGCGCGCCAGGATCTCGCCGTTGCGATCGTAGACCACGCCGCGCGGCGCGGGCAAGTCGACTTCGCGCAGCCGGTTCTGGTCTGCCAGCAGCCGGTATTTCTCGCCTGCGACCATCTGCAACTGCCAGAGCCGGCCGATCAACACGGCGGCGAGCAGCACTACGCCAACCCGGAAGACGATCAAGCGCGCGGTGCGGGGATCGCGAAGTCCACCCATCACGTCACACCACCGCCGGCGCAAGCCGGAGCCCGCTGCTGATGCGCCGCAGCAGCCGGATCACGATCAGCGCGAGAACGACGTTGAGCGCGATCTCGGGCAGGACAAGGTGCGTCGTGGTGCCGAGCCAGTCGATGGGCGCGCCGCGCAACTGCCGTGTGAGCAGAAGCAGCCACGCGTGCAGCGGAGTCGCGAGCGCGACGAGCAGGACGGGCAGCCAGCTGTTGTTGTGGTACACGCTGCTCCGTCCAATCGATGCGAGGAAGCAGACCGGCATGAGCGCGAGCGACGACGCGCCGAGCGGCAGGCCGGCGATCAGGTCGAGCAGGATGCCGCCGACAAACGCAACCACGAGCCCCTGCGTCACACCTGCGAGCAGGCTCCAGCAGACCACAACGACCAGCAGCAGGTTCGGTTGCGCGCCGAAGATCCGCACGCGCGCGAGCAGCGCGGCCTGGATCAGCACGACAAGCGTAAGCCCCAGGAGCATGAGGTAGAGGTTGCGATCGCGAAACGCGCTCCCGTTCAACAGCTCAACCTACGCTTTCCATTTCCGGCGGCTGGCCGGGGAGTGGCTGGAAATTGGTAATGACCAGCACGAACTCGAGCCGGTTGAAGTCGACCGTCGGCCGGACCACCGCCTGCTGGTACATGTCGAAGTCCTTCTTCTTGACCTCGACCACCTGCCCGATGGTCAGCCCTTTCGGAAAGTTGCCGCCGAGGCCCGAAGTAATGACTTCGTCGCCCGCGGCGACGTCGGCCTCCTGGGCGATGTAGTCCATCACCGGCTGGCTGCCCGACTGCCCGCTGACGACGCCCACGGCGCGGCTGTTCTCGCGCTTAATCATCGCCTGCACACCGCTCGCCGGGTCGGTGATCAGCAGCACGGTCGAGGTCGTTGGACCCACCTTAAGCACGCGCCCCACCAGGCCCCGCTCTGTCACGACGGGCATGCCGGCCTGGATGCCCTGTTCTGTGCCGAGGTCGATGGAGAGCGCTGACAAGTAATTGGTTGGGCCGCGGGAAATGACGCGAGCGATCACCTGCCCGCCGCGGAAGTCGTAGAACGGGTTCAACTGCCGGAAGCGGAGCAACTCGCGCATCTGCTGGTTCTCGATTTGCGCATCGGCCAGCCGCGCGTTATCTATAGTGAGTGTGTCGACCAACGCCTGCAGGCGCCGGTTTTCCGTGCGGAGGGTGGAGAGGTCTCGGACCGTGGACGCGACGTTATCGACCTGTCGCCCAACGTCGTTAAATACCTTCAGGAAGGGCTTGCCGACCGCGGACAGCGCGCCCTCGATTGGCGCCATGCGCCCCGTAGAGGACAGGATCAACAGAATGATGCTGACCGACGCCAGCACCAGAAACAACCAGCCGCTGCCGGGGATCCGGCGCGTCGGTAAACTGCGTCTCACGATAATTCTTCAGTTGGCGCTCGGGCTATGTCAGATTGCGGATTAAAGATTGAAAATCACCGATTGAAGATACCTCGGTCGCTCTTTGATCTTCAATCTTCAATTTTCAATCTGTAATCGCGTCCGCGCCGACGTCCAGGTTAGTGTAACGTGCTCCCGCGCTGCATGCTGGCAAGGGTCTTTTGCAGCAGCGCGAAGTTTTCGAGCACCATGCCCGACCCGCGCGCTACGCAGCTCAACGGGTCGTCGGCCACGTACACCTTCATGCGCGTCTCAGAGGTCAGCCGCTCGGCCAGGCCCTTCAGCAGTGCGCCGCCGCCCGCAAGCGCAATGCCATGCTCCATGAGATCTGCGATCAGCTCGGGCGGCGTTTGGTCGATCGACTGCTTGATCGTGTCGACGATGATGCTCACGGAGTTCCGCAGCGCCTCGCGCAGTTCCACGCTGCTGATCTCCACCGCCTCGGGCAGGCCCGAAATCAGGTTGCGTCCGCGAAGCTCGACTGTCAATTCGGGGTCGAGCGGATAGGCCGAGCCCGCTTCGATCTTGACGCGCTCAGCCATCTGCTCGCCGATCAGCAGATTGTACTTCTGCCTTGCGTAAGCGATGATGTCCTCGTTCATCTCGTCGCCGGCCACGCGCACGGAAGCCGCGACCACGATCCCGCCCAAAGACGTTACCGCGACTTCGGTTGTTCCGCCGCCAATGTCGACGATCATGCTGCCGCGCGCTTCGGCCACCGGGAGCGCCGCGCCGATCGCCGCGGCCATCGGTTCCTCGATGAGGAACGCCTCGCGCGCGCCCGCGCTGATGGTGGCATCGTAAACCGCGCGCTTCTCCACCTCGGTCACGCCGCTCGGAATGCCGACGACCACGCGCGGCCGCGGCACGCGCAATACCATCCGCTCGTGCACCTTGCGGATAAAGTAATCAAGCATCTTCTCGGTAACGTCGAAATCCGAAATGACGCCGTCACGCAGCGGGCGGATGGCGACGATGTTGCCGGGCGTGCGCCCGACCATCTCCTTCGCCTCCGAGCCGATCGCCAGCACGCTCTTGGACTTTCTGTCAATGGCGACGACGGAGGGCTCGTTGATCATGATGCCCCGGTTACGGACGTAGACCAGGGTGTTCGCCGTGCCCAGGTCGATGCCGATGTCGAGGGAAAAGAGGCCGAGAAGCCAATTAAGCGGGCTGACCACGCGTTGCTCCTGGTGTTGATTGCGCGCGAAGATTCTGTTTGCGCACAGAGTCATCATCATAGCACGGAGTGGGGCGAGGGGCAAAAGCGACGCCGCAGGGCCGCTAAATAATGAAAGCAACGCGCGTTGACAAAAGTGGTGACGCAGATTGCAGACGTTTTTTGCGCCCGGGGGTACAATCCTCCCGTAATTCCAGGTTGCGGTGCGCGCGCGTGCCGCCCCGACTCTGCGAGAGGTGACTATGACTGTTGATGCGCCCGCCCCCGTCGCGCTCCCTGCCGGACCCGCCGGTCTGCCGGTTATCGGGAACCTGCTGCAGATGCAGCGCCATGGCATGCTGGACTTCTATCGTAAGCTGTGGGAGGACTGTGGCGACATCGCAACCGCCTCCATCGGCCCGATGAAATTCCTCATGGTAACGCGGCCCGAACACATCCAGCACGTGCTCGTGAAGAACGCGCACAAGTACACCAAGGGCTTGAGCCACGACAAGCTCCGGCTCGCGATCGGCAACGGGATCCTCACGCTCGAAGGCGACGTGTGGAGCCGGCAGCGCAAGCTGATGCAGCCCACTTTCACCCCGCGCGGCATCAAGCCGTTCGCGGACATCATGATCGACGAGACCCAGGGTTTGATCGAGCGCTGGAACGCGCTGCCGCAGAACGCCCAGATCGACATCAGCCAGGAGATGCAGCGGGTTACAATGAAGGTCATCTCGCGCTCGATGTTTGGGCTCGACATGGACCGCGACTTCAAGGGGGCGAGCGAAGCGCTTGTTGCGCTGCTCGAATACACGTCGGCCAGCTCCACGGGCCTGATCGACATTCCGCTCTTCGTGCCCACGCCGACCAACCGTCGGCTCAAGGAAGCCAAGCGTGAGCTGCGCGATTTCCTCATGGGCATCATCAAGAAGCGCCGCGAGGAAGGGCTGCAAGAAGACCTGCTCTCCATGCTCATGACCGCGAAGGACGCCGACACCGGCGAGTTCATGACGGACGAGCAGCTCCACGATGAGGCACTCATCATCTTCTTCGCCGGGCACGAGACGACCGCGAGCCTGCTAACGTGGACCTCCTACCTGATGAGCAACAACTTCGTCGTCGAGCGCAAGCTGCACCGCGAGCTGGCCGAGGTGCTTGGCGGCCGCGGCCCCCGGTTGGAGGATATCCCGAATCTGCCCTACACCCGGATGGTGCTGGATGAGGCCCTGCGTCTCTACTCGCCCGTGCCCATCGTTGCGCGTGACCTGCAGGAGGACGACGAACTCGCCGGGTACCAGATTCCGAAGGGCACGCTTGCCGTCGTTGCGCTCTACAACACGCACCGCCACCCCGAGTTCTGGGAGCGGCCCCTTGAGTTCTACCCGGAGCACTTCGCGCCCGAGGCGGTGGAGAAGCGGCCCCGTTACGCGTACGCGCCGTTCGGGGCTGGCCCGCGTATCTGCATCGGTTTGCACTTCGCGCAGATGGAAGCCGTGCTGATCCTTGCGGATATCGCGCAGCGTTTCCGCCTGCGCCTCGCCCGGCCGCACGACGGGTCTGTGCGATATGTCGGAGTGACGCGGCCGTCTACGCCGATCTTGATGACTGTGGAGAAGCGGCTGGACGCGTAGAACGAATTGCCGGAGGGGTCTCTCGCCGGCTCCACCCGCGAGAGACCCCTCTGCCTTCCTACGGGAACACTTCCCTCAGCCACGAAATCGTAGCGAGGTCGCCGGGGGTGATCCGGCGCGCGGTGTTCGGGTAGAAATCAAACAGGCCGCATGTAGAGCAAGCCTCATGCGTCACCACCGCGGCAACGACGGGCACGAACTTCGCAAGCGATATGTCGAAGAAATAGTGGTAGACCGCGCTGCCCGAGTGGCCGCCGGACAGGTCGCAGCTGACGGTGAACCGGCGGTTCCAGCCGTCTGGACCCTTGGCAAAGAACGACCCGATGTCGCAGTACGCGCTATCGCCGTACAGCCGCGAATCCTGGCAGTTGGCGGGCTGATTACCGCGGTCGTTGTCGCAGAGCGGATAACCCCGGTTGAGCTGGTTCACGTTGCGCAACTCATTCCCCGGCCGCGCCACGTACCCCATCCAACCCGTCTGGTCACCAAGTCGGTCGGGGATCACGATCAAGCCCCAATCCCACTGGCCGCCCGTTTGAGCCGGATTGCGCCACGGTTCGGGGGTGAAATACCACGCCTCAGTGCCGGGGTCCGGGTTCGGCTTGATGGTCGAGGAACCGTAGGGCTGCTGGGCCTGGCCGGCGCCGACGCCGTTCTTCCCCGGGGTTACCTGGATCGTGAACCAGTTGTTCGTGCCCTGTTCGTTGATGCAATGCGCCGCCGTGATCAGGTGACGCGGGCCGATCAGCGTGCCGGAGCAGCGCGACTCGTCCGTGGAGCCGTAGCGGAACTGCGAGATGGCGCGCCACGGCCACAGTGTCGTCGGCGTGCGGATGCTGCGCGTGTCGATCCCGTTGCTCCACCCGCCGGGCGCGACCGCAGGCCGCGCAGGTCCCGCAACTCCCGGTGAACTATCGAGCGGTCGGCTCTGCGCCTGCGTGACGGGTAGAAGCAGCCGGTTTGCGACCTCGGTGCGCGCCGGATCATCCACCCCAGCGGTCGCGCTCTGGCGGCCCGTCTTGGCGTGGCAGTCGGCGATTTCTTCGAGCATAGCCTGGTTCATGACGACGAGAAACTCGTTCAGCGTGCGCGTGTTGAACAGTCGCAGTTGAATCTGGCGGTACAGCGGCTCGTTACCTTCTTCTGGATCGCGTTCGCCGTCCTCCGCCTTTTCCTCCGGCATCTCGACGCTCGCCGGGAGCAGCAGCTTGCCCTCACCGACGAACTCGACCGTCATCTCCGCATTAATGGTCTGGACGCCGCGCGGGGGCGTATCGTCGGACACGAGGTCCGCGAATTTGTCGAGGTTGAAGGGATCGCCGACGAGGCACGGTCCGTCAGCCGACGGATCGGTGGGCGCGCTTGCGGCTGGCGTCGGCGCGGCAGCTGCGGCGAAAGGCAGCGCAAGCGCGACAAGCAGCGCAAAGGTCGAGAGGCCGGCGAGATACCGGCTGCGCTTAGGACCACGACGCATGACATCCTCCGCTGTTGTGGTGTAGCCGGCAGCGTAGATGGATTGCGCCGCAATTGTACCTGTCCTGTGCGCTTCAATCTGTGATGCGGCTCTCTGGGCCGGTCACATCAGTAGGGATCGACGATCGCGCCTGGACGCATGCTGAACGTAGCATACTTGTTCGGTCCTTGACTCCGTGCTATTATCCCTGCATGCAGGGGCTACCCGATCGCGTCGCGGCGCATATGACGCGTCACGTGCTTGTTGAACCCGGCGATTGCATCCTCGCCGGCGTCTCCGGCGGCATGGACTCCGTCTGCCTGTTGAGCGTGCTGCGCGGCCTGGCGCCGAAGGGCGGTTTTCGCCTGATCGTCGCGCACCTCAACCACGGCTTGCGTGGCCCGGACGCGGACGCGGACGCCGAGTTCGTTGCGGGACTGGCGCGCGAGTGGGACCTTCCGTGCGTGGTCGAGCGCGTTGACGTCCCCGCGCTGGCGCGCGATCGCCGACTCTCGCTCGAGGAGGCCGCTCGCCACGCGCGCTATGCTTTCCTGGCGCGCGCGGCGGGGGAGCGCGGAGCGCGCTTCGTTGCCGTCGCTCATCACCAGGACGACCAGGCCGAGACCGTCCTGATGCACTTCCTCCGGGGCAGCGGACCCGCTGGGTTGCGCGGCATGCTGCCCTTGATGTCCCTTACCGACTACTGGAGCGAGCCGGGTGGCTCGGAGTTCGACGCCGCGCCTCTTCTGCTTCGCCCGCTGCTCTCCGTTCCCCGCGCCGAGATCGCCGCCTACTGCCGCGAACACGGTCTCGCCTGGCGCACCGACGCCAGCAATGCGGACATGCGCCACTACCGCAATCGCCTCCGCCACGAGCTTCTGCCGGTGCTTGCCGGGTATAACCCGCGCATCAACGAGGTCCTGGCGCGCACCGCCGAGGTCATGGCCGGCGATTACGAGGTGCTCGAGACGCTCGCCGAGGAGGAGTTCGCCGAACTGGCCATCCTCACCGTGCCTGACGTCGTCGCGTTCGAGCAGGAGCGACTACTGCTGTTGCCCCCCGGTCTGCAGCGCGCGCTCATCCGCATGAGCGTCCGCCACCTGCGCAGCCACCTGCGCGACGTCAACTGGGAGCACGTCGAGCGGGCGCTGGAGACGGTCCGCGTGGGCGCGCATGGCGACGCCGCGACAATCGCGGGCGGACTCGAACTACGCATCGACCGCGGGCTGGCGCAGATCGGGCCGGAAGGCGCCCTGCCGCGCTCGATGCTCGCCCCGCTGCGCCCCCGTCTGAGCGCGGCGGTGGTGGTTCCTGCGCCCGGCGCGCTGCCGCTGGCCGATGGCTGGCGGGTCGAGGTCGACGCGCTGGGCCGCGCGGACCTGCCAGCCGACTGGGAATACAACGCCGACCCCTGGACCGCGTATCTTGACGCGGAGGCGGCCGGCGCCGCGCTGACGCTGCGGCCGCGCCTTCCCGGTGACCGCTTCCGGCCGCTTGGGCTGGGTGGACATACCGTGCGGGTCAACGAGTTTATGATTAACGAACATCTTCCCGCGACGGAGCGCCCCGACTGGCCGCTCCTTGTGGGCGCCTGCGGCATCCTGTGGGTGTGCGGGTATCGGGTAGACGACGCTGCGGCCGTCAAGCCCTCGACGCAGCATATTTGGCGCGTGAGGTTTCGCAGATGACGGGCAGCATTGTTCTGGCGCCGGGCAAAGACAAACCGGTTCGGCAGGGCCACCCGTGGCTCTTTTCCGGCGCAATCCGCGACACGCGCGGCGATCCAAAGCCGGGCGACACGGTCGATATTCTTGATGAGCGCGGGGGTTGGCTTGCGCGCGGCTATTTCAACCCGCGCTCGCAAATCGTCGCGCGCCTGCTGACCTGGGACGAGGGCGAACGGATCGACGACGAGTTCTGGGCGCGGCGGCTCACAGCTGCGGCGCAGATGCGCGCGGCTATTGGGTTAACTCCTAAGAATACCGACGTCACCGGTTACCGCCTGGCCTTCGCCGAGAGCGATCTGCTGCCCGGCCTGATCGTGGACCGTTACGGCGACTGGCTCTCGGTGCAGTTCCTCACCCTCGGCGTCGATGTGCGGCGCAAGCTGCTGACCGACCTTCT
>JALOOB010000231.1 GCA_025454635.1 Anaerolineae bacterium | reverse complement strand
TAACTCTGGACGGCATCGCGCACGGCGGCGAGGCCATCGGCCGGCACATAGGAAAGACGATTTTCGTTCCCTATGCCATCCCCGGCGAGCGGGTGCGCATTGAGTTGGTCGAAGAACGCGACCGGTGGGCGCGCGCCCGCCTCGTCGAAGTCCTCGAAGCCAGCCCCAACCGCGTGTCGCCACCGTGTCCCTACTTCGGCGCCGACAAGTGCGGCGGGTGCCAGTGGCAGCACATCGCCTACGAGCGGCAGGCCGAGCTCAAGCAGGAGATCGTCGCGGACCAGTTGCGCCGCCTCGGCCACCTTCCGCAGCCCAACGTCGCGGACATCATCGCGCTGGCCGATCCTGCGGCCGAAGGCGAAGCCGTGCGCTTCCTCGACTACGGCTACCGCAACCGCATCGACTTTGCGGTCGTCCCCGCAGAGAACGAGATGAAGACCGCCCTCCGCCGCGCGGATGGCCGCAGCCTCATCCCGGTCGACTTCTGTCTGCTCGTCAACGACCGCATCGACCAGCTACACGCCGCGCTCGACCTCACCCTTCCCGAGATCACCGGCGTCACGATTCGGGCGGGCATGACGACGGATGACGCGCTGGTTGTTTTCGACACCGCGGGCGAGCTGGAGGGGGAGTCCGGCCCGGAAATCGAGATCGACCTGCCCGCCGCGGTCGCGCTGCGGAGCGGCAAGGCCGTCAAGCCGATCATCGGCCAGCCCCAGTTAACCGACGAAGCGCGCGGCATCGTCTACCGCATCTCGCCCAACAGCTACTTCCCGCCCAACACAGAGGGCGCCGCCGCGCTCGTCGACGCGGTCCTCGCTCACGCCGCGCTTCAAGGCGGCGAGGTCGTTGTCGACGCCTACTGCGGCGTCGGCCTCTTTGCCATCCCGCTGGCGGATGCCGCCGCCGGAGCGGGTGCGCGCGTGATTGGCATGGAGTCGAACGAGGCCGCGTGCGAGGATTTCGCGGCAAACGCCGGCGCGCGGGAAAACATCGAGTTGCACGAGGGCTCGGTGGAGCAAATCCTGCCCGCGCTCCTGTCCGTCGACCAGCGCGCGGACGTCGTCGTCCTCGATCCGCCCCACACCGGCGCCGGGTCAGACGTCCTGCGCCTGCTGGCCGAGCTCCGCCCGTCGCGCCTCATCTACGTGGCGAGCGACCCGGCCACCCTCGCCCGCGACGCGGTCCACCTGGCTGCGCTCGGTTTCCGCCTCGTCGAGGCCCAGCCCATCGACCTGCAGCCGCAGACCTTCCGCGTCGACACCGTCGCGCTCTGGCAGCGCTAACCCCTTGCTGCGTAGCGCAAGTTGGCAACTTGCGCTACATCCCGTCGCGTAGCGCAAGGCGCTACGGGCCGCGGTAAAAACCCGCTCGCTATTTGCCGCCCCCCTGCAACCGTGGTATACTCCACTTTGTTCGTCAACTTGGACATGCGCCCCGGTATTCCAGCGGTGTCCCGGTTACATCCAATCAAGGAGTGTTCCCAATGGCTCTTTCGACGGTCGAGAAAAACGCCATCATTCAGGAATACCACGTGCACGCCAGTGATACGGGGTCGCCTGAAGTGCAGGTCGCGATCCTCACGACGCGCATCAACGCGCTGATTGATCACCTTAAGACGCACAAGCACGATCAATCCTCGCGTCGTGGTCTGCTGAAGCTGGTCGGCCAACGCCGCCGGCACCTGGCGTACCTGAGCGGCAAGGACCCGGAGCGCTACCAGGAGCTCATCCAGCGCCTGGGCCTCCGCAAGTAAGGCCTTCAAGCAACTGGCAAAGCAACCAATCGTAAGCGGTACTATTGACGAGTAGATACGCTTCGTCGTATCTACTCGTTTGTCGTTAAGGAAGTTTGGGGGAAGGCACAGGAATTGGGGAGTGCGCCGTATCATCGTAGGGGCTGCCGCCGGTCGCCCTGACCGATACGACCCACTCCCCAGTCCCTGGCCTCTCCTGATCAGCTATCATCCGGAGGCGCGCCGCGTGGCCGCGTCCTCCCTGCTGCCATAATGGCTGAGCACTACCGTTGCGGCGCAACGGCAGTGCCAACGCCAGGCAAGGCCTGGCGCACCTGGCTGGACCAGGAGAGAGGTTTCAGGGTTTCATATGCAAGCGCATGAATTCACTACGACAGTCGGCGGCCGCGACATCACCTTCGGCACCGGCACCTGGGCGAAACTGGCGGCCGGTTCGGTAACCGTCCGCTCCGGCGACTCGGTTCTGTTGGCGACCGTCACTTCGGCCAACCCGCGCGAGGGCGCGGACTTCTTCCCGCTCAGCGTCGACTTTGAGGAACGGCTGTACGCCGCCGGTCGCATCCCCGGCAGCTTCCAGCGCCGCGAGGGCCGGCCTTCGGACCAGGCTATCCTCACCTCCCGCCTGATCGACCGGCCGCTGCGGCCGCTCTTCCCAAAGGGTTTCCTGAACGAAGTGCAGGTCATCGTCACCGCGCTCGCGCGCGATCCTGAGCTGCACCTGGACGTCCTCGGCATCAACGCAGCCAGCGCCGCAGTGCACATCTCCGATATCCCGTGGGAAGGCCCTATCGCCGCGGTGCGCGTCGGCTTCATTGACGGCGCCTTCGTCATCAACCCGACCGTCGAGCAGATGAACGCCTCCACGCTTGATCTCCGCATGGCCGGCACGAAGGACGCGATCCTCATGGTCGAGGCCGGCGCGGACGAGTTGCCCGAAGACCTGATGCTCGAGGCGCTGCGCACCGGCCACGAGGCCATGCAGCCCATCATCGCGCTCCAGGAGAAAATGCGCGCCGAGCTCGGCCGGCCGAAGTACGAATACACGCCCATCCTGCCCGATCCTGCAGTGGCCGAAGTGGTTGCCCAGTGGATCGGCGGTCGCATGGAAGAAATCTTCGCTGCGCCCCTCAAGAAGCAGGAGCAGTCGGCTGCCATGAAGGCGCTGCGCACCGAGATGATTGCCGCGCTGGGCGAGCAGCACGACCCGAAGGCGCTGAACATGGCCTTCGAAAAGGTCGAAAAGAAGGTCGTGCGCGAGCGCATCCTCGGCAAAGGCATCCGCCCCGACGAGCGCAAGTCGACCGAAATCCGCCCCATCGACGTGCAGGTCGGCGTCCTGCCGCGCGTCCACGGCAGCGGCCTCTTCACCCGCGGCGAAACGCAGGTGCTCACCATCGCCACGCTGGGCACCCCCGGCGACGCGCAGACGCTCGACACGCTCGGGATGGAAGAGTCCAAGCGCTACATGCACCACTACAACTTCCCGCCCTTCTCGACGGGCGAAGTTGCGCCTAACCGCGGCCCCAAGCGCCGCGAGATCGGCCACGGCGCGCTGGCCGAGCGCGCGCTCGAACCGATGATCCCCGCGCAGGAGACCTTCGCGTACACGCTGCGCCTTGTCTCCGAAGCGATCGCCTCCAACGGCTCGACCTCGATGGCCTCCGTCTGCGGCAGCACCCTCGCGTTGATGGACGCGGGCGTGCCGATCAAGGCGCCGGTCGCGGGCATTGCCATGGGCCTCATCAGCGACGGCGACCTCAACGGCGAGAACCTCCGTTACGCCATCCTGAGCGACATCCAGGGGCTCGAAGATCACCTCGGCGACATGGACTTCAAGGTTGCGGGCACTGAGCACGGCATCACCGCGCTCCAAATGGACATTAAGATCCACGGCCTGACCCAGAAGATCCTTGAAGAGGCGCTGGCCCAGGCGCGCGAAGGCCGCCTGTTCATCCTCGGCAAGATGCTCGACGTGCTGCCCGCGCCGCGCAAGTCACTTTCGCCGCACGCGCCGCGCATCATCACCGTCCATATCGACCCCGAGAAGATCGGCAAGGTCATCGGCCCCGGCGGCAAGATGATCCGCAGCCTGCAGGAACAGTACGGCGTCAAGATCGACATCGAGGACGACGGCTCTGTCTTCATCTCCGGCGCGGAAGGCGTCGGCGCCGAGCAGGCCGCGTCCCAGATCGAGCAGATGACCGAAGAGGTCAAGATCGGCCGCATCTACACCGGCAAGGTCGTCCGCATCGAGTCCTACGGCGCGTTCGTCGAGATCGCGCCCGGCGTCGACGGCATGGTGCACATCAGCCAGCTCGCCGACTACCGCGTGCCGAGCGTCGAGGAAGTCGTCCAGCTTGACGACGAAATCACCGTCATGGTGACCGACATCGACCCCGCCGGCAAGATTCGGCTCAGCCGCCAGGCTGTGCTCGAAGGCTGGACCCCCGAAGAGGCCCGCGAGCGGGATCGCGGCTCCGGCGGACGCGGCGGCGGTGATCGCGGTGGCGACCGCGGCCCGCGCGGCGGTGGCGACCGGGGACGCGGCGGCGATCGTGGCGGTTACCGCGGCCCGCGCAACTAAGTAACAACCAGACCTGACAGGCGCCCCCCTCGTGGCGGTCGCCTGTCAGGTCTTTCGCGCCTGACCGGTTTTTGGAAACCGGACAGGTCTGGTACAATTCCACGAGACAACCATCCCACTACGCGAGCGTGTCATGAACGATGGCTTGCCCGCGCTGCCGCCACCGGAAGCAATTGCGCCATCAGCCGGCGCGAAACACCGGGTGGGCGGCGCGCTACGAGACGCCGCAGGGACCATCGTCCCTGCCATCGTCATCGCACTCCTCATACACGTCTTCCTGGCCCAGGCCACGCGCGTCTACGGCCAAAGCATGGAACCCAGTCTCCACACGAACGAACGCCTCGTGATCGAGAAGATGAGCTACCGCTTTCACGGTCCGCGCCGCGGCGACGTCGTCGTTTTGCGCGACCCGAGCGGCAGCCCTGAGATGCTCATTAAGCGCGTCGTCGGTCTGCCCGGCGAGCGCGTGACCCTTGCTGACGGCAGGGTGTTCATCGACGGCGTCGCGCTGGACGAACCCTATCTCGATCAGCCCACGCAGGGCGGCGGCCGGTCGTGGGTCGTGCCCCCGCTCCACGTCTTCGTTATGGGCGATAATCGCTCCGCCAGCCGCGATTCGCGCATCTTCGGCACGGTGCCGCTGGAAGAGCTTGTCGGCAAGGCGCTCTTCCGCTATTGGCCCCTCGGCGACGTCGGCCCCGTGCCGTAACGGGCGAACAGGCAGCATTTATGAAACCAGGTTGCTCGCTCAGCGTAACCTGGTTTCTTTATTGGCGCGTGTTTCCCCCTATGGTAAGATTTCGCCCATGAATCGCGGCACGCAGTGGACTCCCTTCACCAAACAGCTCGTCGTGGTGGCGTTGCTGGTTGGCGCCGCGTTCCTGCTGCTCCGCGTCAGCGGCGTCATCACGCCGCTCATCATCGCCCTCGTCTTCGCCTACTTTATTTCTGTCGGCATCCCCGTCGTGCAGCGCAACACGGGCTGGTCGCGCGGCGCTTCGGGCCTCGTCACCGAGTTCTTCCTCCTCATCGTGGTCCTGATCGTGCCGGCCGCCATCACGCCCTGGTTAGTCAACGCGGTCACCGGCTTCGGCGCGACTTTGGCCAAAGTCATCAACGAGCTGCTCAGCGCGACCCCCAAACCGATCGAGATCACCCCCAGCCTGGTCATCAATCTCGGTCCGTTCTATCAGCCCATCAATGCCTGGCTGCGCGGCGTTGTCGGCCCCGAGCTTGGCACCCTCGAAAACCTCGGCGGCCTGCAGGGCCTCCTGCCTAACATCACCACCGGCGTGACCACCGTCCTGCGCGGCGCGGTGAGCGGCATCATCTGGTTCTTCTTTATTCTCGTCTTCGCGTTCTACGTTGCGCGCGACGGCCCGCGCGCAGGCCGCTTCATCTCCGAGCGCGTACCCGAAGCCTGGCGCCCCGAGCTCGGCCGCCTCTGGCGCGAGCTGGCCGGCATCTGGGATTCCTTCGTC
>JALOOB010000230.1 GCA_025454635.1 Anaerolineae bacterium | reverse complement strand
CTCGTTCAGTTGTTCAAGGTATTCGGTCGCAATACTGCGCTCATACTCGCGCCCGCGCTGCGCGATGCGTCGCTGCAGTGTCGGCACCGACGCGCGCAGGTACACGACCAGGTCGGGTGGGGGGAGGAACGACACCAGCACTTCGTACAGCTCGCGGTAAGTCTGGTAGTCGCGCGGCCCGATGTGCTGCTGCTCCCACAGCGCGCGCGCAAAAATCTCCGCATCCTCGTACACCGAGCGATCCTGCACCACTGAGTTCGGAAAGTCGAGCAGCCGGCGATGGTGTCGCAGCCGCCGCGAGAGGAAGAAAATTTGCGAGTGAAACGCGTAGCGCGTCATATCGCCGTAGAAGTCCGCGAGGTACGGGTAGCGTGTCGCTCAGCAGCCGGGTGAGGGTCGATTTGCCGACGCCGATGTTGCCGGCAATCGCAATAAAGCGCTTGTTCAGTTTGGGTTGATCCATTGGGACAGTCCATTGCGTGAGTGACGGTTTCGCCACACAGGTCACGGAGAGCCTCCTCCGAGTTCTCTGAGCTCTCTGCGTCCTCTGTGGCAAAGAATGGTTACGTCTTCGGCCAGGCGCGCGTCAGGTTCCGATCCATCTTGTTGAGATACGCCGCTTCCAGGTCGATGCCCGAGTCATTCGCGATCTTCAGCAGAAACGCCAGCGCGTCCGCCAGCTCCTCCTGCAGGTTCGCCTTCGCGCCTTCCAGCGCGCGGTCCATCGCCTCCTGCCGGTTCCCCGTCTGCGGCAGCAGCGCATCCTGCGCACGCCACGTCTGCTTAATTACCCGGCCAATCTCCCCGACCTCCTCCGTCAGGCAGATGTAGTCGAAGAACAGGTCCGCGATAAAGCCCTTCTCGCGGTCCAGCGCGCGGTGGAAACGCTGAAAATCCGCCAGCCGCCGCCGGCTGCTGAACGCCGGCCCCGCGTCCTCGCCGCCCTCCTCTATTTCGAGCAGGGGCAGCTGCGCGCTCTCCCCGCTCAGCGCCGCCTTCACCTTGCCGACCACCTGCGCCCGCGCGTCGAGATCGTTCACGATGTCTGCGCCGTCCGTGTCAATCGCCAGCACCGGCGCCGCATCGAACTCCGCGAAGAAGCGATCGTAGGCCACCTGCAGCGCCTCGATGTACCCCCGCTCCATCTGCCGCTCATACGACCGCCCCCGGTAGCGGATGCGGTCCATCAGCGCATCGGTCGACGCGCGCAGGTACACCACCAGCGCCGGCGTCGGGATTTGCTCCCCGAGGATCGAGTGGACGCGCTCGTACATCGCCAGTTCGTCGCCCGCCAGGTTCAGGTGCGCAAACAGCCAGTCCTTCGCGAACA
The DNA here is from genome assembly GCA_025454635.1 of Anaerolineae bacterium. GTDB lineage: Bacteria > Chloroflexota > Anaerolineae > CG2-30-64-16 > CG2-30-64-16 > JALOOB01. The sequence continues at coordinate 4,867 of JALOOB010000230.1, read as the reverse complement.
GGTAGTCGCTCACCAGCGCGCTGTGCCGCAGCGTCTTGCCGATCACCTTGTGCTGCTGCCGGTAGCGGCTCAACAGGAAGAAGATCTGCGTCTGGAACGCGTACCGCTGCCGGTCCGCATAGAAGTCGCTCAGAAACGGATTCTCCTCGAACACTTCGAGCAGAACCTCCGAGGGCAGCACCTCGCCGAGGATGCGCGCCAGCGTCGTCTTGCCGACGCCGATCGCGCCTTCGATGGCGATGTAGGGGTGGAACACCACGGCTGGCCTCCGACTGAATTGGGGTTGGCGGTTGCGCGCGCTATTATACGCAGGTCCCCGCAGGGATGAAACCTTTGCCCGCAAGGTGCGTAAAGAGAGGTGTGAGTCCGGCGAATTCGGACAGGAACGGGCTGCTTAGTGAACGCGATCCAAGAACTGGAATGGCTCAAACTGGCTCAGCGCGGCGACCGGGCGGCGTTCGCCCGGCTCGTGCAGGCGTATCAGGGGCCGGTCTACAATCTCTGTTATCGAATGCTGGGCAACTCGGTCGAAGCCGAAGACGCGACCCAGGAGACCTTCCTGCGCGTCTACCTGAAGCTGAACACCTACTCCCAGGAGCACAAGCTGTCCTCTTGGATGCTCTCGATCGCGTCGCACTACTGCATCGACCGGCTGCGCCGGCGCCGCGGGGAGACGGTGTCGCTCGACGAGGAACCCGTCGCTGCCGCGCTGCCTGCCCACCAGGCCGGGCCGGAGGAGACCGCGCTGACCGCCGAGGCGCGTGACGCGGTGCGCGGGGCGGTGGAGAAGCTCGACCCGGCCTACCGTGTCCCGCTCATCCTCCGCTACTGGCACGATCTGTCCTATCAGGAAATCGCCGATGTAATGGGGCTAACCGTGCAGGCCGTCAAATCGCGCCTGCATCGCGCGCGCTTGCAGATGATCGAGGCCGCCTCGACGTCCGAGGCGCCACTGGGGCTGGTTGCGCCGCTCGGCCTGCGCCACGGCGCATGAGTTGGGCGCGTGAGGTGAATAATGATTCAACACGCTGAGTACACGATGCTAATGTCGCTCGTGCTGGACGGCGAAGCGGACGCGGACGAGGAGGTCCGCCTCCGCGAACACCTCCGCGGCTGCGACGACTGCCGCCAGACCTGGCAGCGGTGGCGCGAGTTGGACCGCCGGCTGCTGGCCACGCCCGCCATCCCCGCGCCGGTCGACTTCTCCGCGCTCGTGCTCGCGCAGCTCGACACCCGCGTCGCGCAGGAGCGCCAGCGCCGCTGGCTCATTGCCGGGCTGACCTTCGCATGGCTCGGCGCGGTCGTGGTCGCGCTCGTGTCGCTCGCCCTCGCAAACGGCTGGCATCTCCAGCTTGCGCCCGCTCAGGGCCCGCTCGCCGCAGCGTGGGCCGGCCTGTCGAGCACGGGCAGTTGGGCGCTGCGCGAGATCAGCGCCTTCCTGGTTGAAATCGGCGCGCCGACGATCGCCGCGGTAACGGGCGCGGCGCTGGTGCTTGCGTGCGGCCTCGCCATGATGTGGCTGTGGGTCGTCGCGCGCGTCAGCGCCGGACCGCGTGCGTTGGTTACGGAATAGCTTTTTGCCACAGAGGCCACAGAGCACTCGGAGATCCGTCCTGAGGTCTCTACGCACTCTGTGACCTCTGGGTCCGAAAAAGAAGGCATCGAAGGAGCAGTTTTATGAAGCGATCCCTGGCCTGGATAGGCATTATACTCATCGTTTTTGCCGTCGTCGCGGCGGCTGTGGCGCCCGTGGCATTCGCGCAGGAAACCGTCGGCGACCGCGTTGTCATGGGCGAAGACTTCACGCTGCGCAGCGGCGAGACGCTCGACGGCAACCTCGCCGTGTTGGGCGGCAATGCGGTCCTTGAAGAGGACACTCTCGTCACAGGCGACGTCACTGTCGGGGGCGGCAATCTCGTCGGGAACGGTCGCATCGCCGGCAACGTCACCATGATAGGCGGATCGCTCACGCTGGGCGAGACCGCAGTCGTCGAAGGTGACCTAGCCGCGTTCGCCGGATCGGTCAATCGCGCGCCGGGCGCGGTCGTCGAGGGTGACACCTTCAACGGCCTGCGCACCCCCGAGCGCATCGGTCCCATCGCGCCCATCGCGCCGGTGCTGCCCAATTTCGACATGGAGCCTCAGCCGCCGCGCAGCCTGTTCAGCCGCTTTATCACCTGGCAGCTCGGCACCCTCGGCTCCATCATTCTGATGGGGTTGCTCGGCCTCGTGCTCGTGGTCATCGCCCCGCGCGGCGTGGCGCGCGTCGCCACCGCGACCGCGACTCAGCCTGCGCTCTCATTCGGTGTCGGTTTTCTCACGTTGATCGTCGGCCCCATTGCCGGCGCCATCCTGCTGATTGCCTGCGGGTTGGGCCTGCTGGTTTGGTTCGCGCTGATCGCCGCCAGTGTGCTCGGTTGGATCGGCGTCGCCGTGTGGATCGGTCAGAAAGCCCTCGGCGCGCTCAAGATGCGCACGCCCTCGTCCATCGGCGAGGTGCTGGCCGGCGTCGTTATCATCACGCTGCTCTCGCGGCTGCCCTGCATCGGCTTGCTCTTCTCGATCGTCTTCCTCTCCTTCGGCCTCGGCGCAGTCGTGCTGACGCGCTTTGGCACGAAGGACAGCACCGGTCCGGCGTCGCCCAGCCGTTTGGAACCGCCCGCTTCGCCTGCGCCCGCGCTCGCGGCCCCCGCCGCCAGCCTCGACGTCGACGCGCCCGCTGTCCCGTCCGTGCCCCTGCCGATGACCGCGATCACGGGCATCAGCCCCGATATCGCCGAGAAGCTCCGCAGCGGTGGCATCCGCAGCGTGTGGGACATCGCGCAGTCGCATCCGGCCGCGCTGGCCGAAGCGACGGGCCTGCCCGTCGGCCAGATCATGCTCGAGGACTGGATCGGCCAGGCCCAGCGTCTCGTCGGGTAGCGATCACGCGCCATGCCGCGCGCTGTCGGCGGCGAAGCCACCGTGCCACCGGCACGGTGGCTTCGCCGCCGACCATTTCGCGCCCATCTTGCGGCGCTCAGCCCACAGGCATCCTGAGCGGAGACCGACCCGCAGGGTCGAGGCGCAGTCGAAGGATGCGCCCGCCCTCCAAAACTCATTTGACCCAACCTGCGCAAACGGGTAAAATGAAAAGGTTTGGAGGAAGATTGACAGAGGCCGGGCCGCTCGTCCAACTGCGCGTATCATTAAGTCGCACCCCGCTCCGCATCGCACCCGCGTGGTCCGCGCTCGCCGGCGCCATCGCCGTCGCCCCCGCGCTTGGCGATCCCGCCCTGTGGCTGCGCGTCGTCGCCGCGGTGGTGCTGGGCGATCTGGCCTGGGGCATCCTCCGCCAGTACGCGCAGGCGCGCCCACCGGCAGCAGGCGAGGGCGCCGTCTTTGCGCTGCCGCTGCCATACGCCCAGCCCGACGCGCCGTTGAGCCGCCTGCTGGGCAGCCTCACCTACGGCGGCGCGACCTGGCACGGCGCGGTTGCCGGCGCGGTGCTTGCGCTCGGCGGCGGCTTGCTGCTCGGCTGGCCTGCGCTGGTCCTGTCTCTGCTCGCTCTCGCGCTGACCGCGCTCGCCGGCCCGCTCGCGCGGCGCGGCGATTCGCCCGCCGGCGCATTCGCCATGCTCGATGTCCTCCTCCCGTGGACGCTCGGCATGGTTGCCGCGGGGTGGGACAGAGGCGCTGCGTCCGGTTGGGGCCCGTTCTTTGTCGCCGCCGCGCTGACCCTCCTGCAATGGGGCGTCCTCCGCGCAGTTGCGTCGGAGAGGCGCGGCGCGTCGCTCCCGTTGGCAGGGGGCGCGCTCGCCGTCATCGTCGCGCTTGTCGCGCTCGCCATGCCGGGCGCCGCCGCGCTCGCCGCGGTGCTGCTGGCCCCGCCGCTGTACTGGCTCGCCGGCCGGCAAGAGGGCGAGGCTCCGGCCGCGGCGCGCTTCGCGTGGTCAGGTCCCTGGCTCATGCTCACGCTGTTCGTCGCGGCGCTCGCGCTGCGCTGATCTCTGGCTTTCATCATCCTCGTCAATCGCAAGGAGCGGCTCTCAATGGCAAAGAAGGGCGATTTCATCAGCCTCGCAGATTTCTCCACCAAGGAACTCTGGGCCTGGCTTCAACTCGCGCGCGACCTCAAGGTCGAATGGCAGAGCGGCGGCAACAAGCCGGTCTTGCAGGGCAAAGTGCTCGGCATGATCTTCCAGAAGCCCTCCCTCCGCACGCGCGTGAGCTTCGAGATGGGCATGAAGCACCTCGGTGGCGACGCGCTCTACCTGTCGCCGCAGGAGATCGGCCTTGGCGGCCGCGAGAGCGTGGCTGATGTCGCCCGCGTCCTCTCGCGCTACGTCGACGGCATCATGGCGCGCGTCTTCGCGCACCAGCACGTCGTCGACCTTGCGCAGCACAGCCGCGTGCCCGTCATCAACGGCCTCTCCGACTACTCCCATCCCTGCCAGGGCCTCACCGACCTCTTCACCGTTTGGGAGAAGCTCGGCCGGCTGTCCGGCGTGAAGCTCACCTATGTCGGCGACGGCAACAACGTCGCCGCGTCGCTCATGTTCGGCGGCGCCAAGCTCGGCGTCCACGTCACCGTCGCGACCCCGCCCGGCTACGAGCCGCGCCCCGACGTCACCGAAAGGGCGCGCGCCTTCGCCGAGAGCGGGGGTTCGGTCACCATCACAAACGACCCGATGGAAGGCGCCGCCGACGCCGACGTCATCTACACCGACGTCTGGGCCAGCATGGGGCAGGAGGCCGAGGCCGCAAAGCGCGCCGAGCTCTTCCCGCCCTTCCAGATCAACGCGAAGCTCGTCTCCGCAGCGAAACCATCCGTCCTCGTCATGCACTGCCTCCCCGCGCATCGCGGCCAGGAAATCACCGACGAGGT
>JALOOB010000229.1 GCA_025454635.1 Anaerolineae bacterium | reverse complement strand
TTCGCCGCGGTCAAGGATGTCGTCCATCTGCTTGTCGAGGCTGGCGGCGCGCATCTCGCTGTCGGCCGAGGCGCGGTCGAGCCGCGCGCGGATGGAATCCGCGATGCGCGCGACGTCGGCGTCGCCCACGCCGGCCAGGTCGTCCAGCGACTTGATCGTCTTGGCGGTGATTTCCTTCGACTTCGCCAGCTCGAGCAGCGCCTCGAGTTCCTCGCGCTCCTGCTTGATGGTGGTGAGCTTGGCTTCCAGCTTGAGGCGGGCGTCGATGAGGCTTTGGTACTCGCGCTGCATCTGCTCGAGCTGCTGCGCATAGGTTTCGACGAGGCGCTGGTTCGAGTTGTACTTGCTCTGCGCGGCGCGCGCCAGGTCCTCGCGGCCCTCGCGCAGGAACAGGTCGATGTTCCGGTCCAACTCCGCGGCCTTGGCCTGAAATTCCTCGTACTTGCGGCGAATGGTCTTGACGTTGCCGCCGACCGTGGCGGTGGCCTCGGAGAGGTCGTCCAGGTTGTTTTCGACTTCGCGGATGTATTGATTGATGACCGCGATCGAGTTCTGCTTGAGGGACTGATCGACCAGGTAATGCAGGTTGGCGGAGATGAGTGTTTGCACCTTCTCGATAAGCGATGCCATGCGTACGCCTCCTGGGCAGGGTTGGACTCCAGAGTCTGCTTATAAGCTCGTAGACGCCATCATAGCCGAGTCACACGCCCCGCGCATGACCGGCGGCGGACAGAATACTGACACGCGCGCGGCCGGCGCGCGCCTCGATTGCCTTTACGAAAAACAAGGCGGGCAGGTTGCGGCAATGGGTCACCGCAACCTGCCCGCAAATTGTACCATGTTTCGATCAGCTTTCTGCGAGCTTGTATCCGCGTCCGCGCACTGTGCGCAGATATTTGGGGTTCTCCGGGTCAGGCTCGATTTTCTGGCGCAGCCGGCTGACCAGTTTCTCGATGCGCGCGTCGTCGACGTCGTCGATGTAGCCTTCGCCCCACACCGCTTCGACCACGTCGTACTTCGAGACGATCTTGCCCATGCGGCCGTAGAGCAGAAGCAACAGGCGGTATTCGAGGTTGGTCAACTCCGGAATCTTCTGCCCGTTGACCCACACCTCGCCGCTCTCGGGATCGACGCGAAAGACCTGCATCCCGCCGGGCCGCCGGGCTGCGTTTTGCCGGCCGGCGAATTCCTCAAAGCTGCGGGAGAAAATCTTGGGCTCCGCGCCGGCGGCGGCTACGACCAGGTGCTTTGCCACAATACTGTCGAACCCCGGCCCGCGCGGGTTCTCGCTTCCCGCCGCGACGGCGAGCAGCGCCCCATGCTCGGGCTCGGTCAGGTCGTTCCAGATTTTGCGGCACTCGCCCAGGACGTTGAGGTCCTGGGCCATCACTTCGGTGGCGCGGCGGTGGATGATGAAATCCTGCGACGGGTCGCGCTGCGGCCTGCCGGTGAGGACGCCGAGGATGCGGCAGGTGATTTCAAGCAGCGCGGGATGGCCGCCGCTCCAGAGGCGGATGAACGTTATGTCGTCGTTGCTGAACGTGAGGCCCTCTTCGCGGGCGTAGCGGGTGGCGAGCTGACGCACCTGGTCCTCTTCGAGCATGGAGAGGTAGAGGACCTGGCGCTCGAACAGCTCGACGAATTCCGCGACGTCGGGGTCTTGCCGCACCTGCTCCAACCGGCGGTTGGTGGCGGTGACATAGGTCAGGCCGTCCTGGTGGCGGTCGCGGAGCGCGCGCAGGTTGAGGAAGACGCGGCCGTCGATGCCGGCGACGGGACCATCGACCTCGTCGAAGAGGAAGATGACCTTCTGCTTGAGTTGGTCGCCAATGGCGGCCATGCCCTGCGCAAAGCGGAGCGGAACCTCGAACGCGTTGGAGGGCGCGATGAGGCTGGTGTAGGCCGCTTCGAGTTGACGGAGCACTTCGCCATTGACCTTCTGCCCGCGGATCGCGTCGATGGAGGCGCGCAGCACAAGCTCATAGAAGGCGTGCTCGCTCATTTCGAGCATCTGGTTGAAGTCGATGTAGACGAAGAGGTAATTGTTCGCGTCGCTGCCGAGGTGTTGCGCTTGCACCTGATTGTCGCAGAGCGCGCGGAGCGTGGCGGACTTGCCGAGATTGCTGACTCCGACGACAGAGAGCGGGTCCATGTCGCGCACGGCTTCAAAGATGCGCGCCAGGTCGGCGTGTCGTGGGAGGTAGATCCATTCGCGCGGCTTCGTCAACATCGTCTCGTTTTTCCTCGCACTCAGCATCTTTTTGCCACAGAGGTCACAGAGAACGCAGAGAAACCTGGTTTCTGCACCCTCAGCGTGTCACTTCGTGACAGTGCTGAGGCAAAACCAGGTTTCTTCTCATCGCACCTCTGAGTCCTCGGCGACCTCTGTGGCAAGTTCGGGCCTATCGTCGTTTGCCGTGTTTCGCCGGCTGCGATTTCGGCGCGGAGGCGTTGCGGGCGGCCTGCTGCGCAGCGGGCGGCTGACCCGCAGGCGCCCCTACGCCTGTTGGGGCCGAGGCGGGCGCGCGGCCCGCGTCGTCACGCATGTGGCACTGCTTGTACTTCTTGCCGCTGCCGCACCAGCACGGGTCGTTGCGCCCGAGCTGGCCCTTGCTGGCGGCGCGCACGGGTTGCTGGCTGCCGCCGTCGCTGCGGTTGGTCTGAATCTGGCGCACGGGCGGCGCGGGAGGCCGCGTCATCAGTTGGACGTGGAAGATGGAGTAGGCGATGTCGTGGGAGATGGAGTCGACCAACTCCGAGTACATCTCGCTCGCCTCGCGCTTGTAGGCGATAAGTGGGTCCTGCTGCGCGAACGCGCGCAGGCCGATGCCCTCGCGCAACTCGTCCAGGTCGGTCAGGTGGCGAATCCAGCGGTTGTCGACAACGCGGAGCATGACAAGGCGTTCGAGCCGGCGCATGTCGGCTTCCCCGATCGACTGCTCGCGCTCGTCGTAGGCTTTCTCGGCCATGGCAACGAGCTCGTCGGCCAGCTCGCGCGCGTTGAGCGAGCGCCACTGTTCCGGATCGAAGCGTTCGTGAAGCGGAACGATCTTGTGGACCTCGCCTGCCAGCGCGTCCAGGTCCCATTCTTCGCGCTCGAGCGCCTGGCCCCGGCCGCCCTCGTTGTCGGTCGTGATGAGGTCGACCAGCCGGCGGAGCTCGTCCTCGATCATGCCCATAATGGTGGGGCGCATGCTCGGCTCGTTAAGGATTTGCCGGCGCTGCGCGTAGATGATCTCGCGCTGCTTGTTGACGACGTCGTCGTACTGGAGCACGTGTTTGCGGATGTCGAAGTTGTAGCCTTCGACGCGCACCTGCGCGTTTTCGATGGCCTTGCTGACGATGCCGTGCTCGATGGGCACGTCTTCTTCGAGGCCGAAGCGTTCCATGATGCCCGCGACGCTCTGCCCACCGAACCGGCGCATGAGGTCGTCGTCGAGCGCGACGAAGAAGCGGGAAGTGCCGGGGTCGCCCTGGCGGCCCGAGCGGCCGCGCAACTGGTTGTCGATGCGGCGCGCCTCGTGGCGCTCGGTGCCGAGCACGTGCAGGCCGCCTGCTTCGAGCACCTTCTGGCGGTCGCGCTCCACCTCGGCCTTGGCCTCGGCCAGGGCCTGGAGCCAGATCGGGTCGTCTTCGGAGAGCGTGGCGAGGTCGACTTCCTGCTTGCGGAGCCGCTCGCGCGCGATGCCCTCCGCGTTGCCGCCGAGCAGGATGTCGACGCCGCGGCCGGCCATGTTGGTGGCGATGGTGACTGTGCCGGGGCGACCGGCCTGGGCGATGATGCCGGCTTCGCGCTCGTGCTGCTTCGCGTTGAGCACGTTGTGGGGCACGCCCTTGCGCTTCAACAGGTCGGAGAGCATTTCGGAGGTCTCGATGGCGACCGTACCGACGAGCACCGGCTGGCCCTTCTGGTGGAGCGCCTCGATCTCGTTGACGACCGCCTTGAACTTCGCGCGCTGCGACTTGTAGACCTGGTCGGGGTAGTCCGCGCGGACGACGGTCTTGTTGGTCGGGATGGCGACGACGTCCAGGTTGTAGATTTTGCCGAACTCTTCTTGCTCGGTCATAGCCGTGCCGGTCATGCCGGCCAGCTTCTCGTACATGCGGAAATAGTTCTGGAACGTGATCGTGGCGAGGGTGAGGGACTCGCGCTGGACGCGCACGCCCTCCTTCGCCTCGATGGCCTGGTGCAGGCCCTCGGAGAAGCGGCGGCCGTGCATGAGGCGGCCGGTGAACTCGTCGACGATGATGACTTCGCCGTCCTTGACGATGTAGTCGCGGTCGAGCGAATAGAGCACGTGCGCGCGGAGCGCGTTGTCGAGGTAGGGCATCTTCTCGTAGTTTTCGGCGTCGTACAGGCTTTGGCCGGCGGGGAGGCCGATGATGCTCTCGACGCGCGCGATGCCGTCGTCGGTTAACGTGACGATGCGGTCCTTTTCGTCGACTTTGTAATCGGCCTCGGGGCGCAGCCGCTTGACGACCTGGGCGAAGCGCGAGTAGAGGTCGGACGATTCCTGCGCCTGGCCCGAGATGATGAGCGGGGTGCGCGCCTCGTCGATGAGGATGTTGTCGACCTCGTCGACGATGGCGTAGTGCAGGTCGCGCTGCGCCATTTCGGACAGGTCGGTGACCATGTTGTCGCGCAGGTAGTCGAAGCCGAACTCGTTGTTGGTGCCGTAGGTGATGTCGGCCTGGTAGGCCTCGCGGCGCCCGACGGGCTTCAGGTTGCGGTAGCGGTCGTCGGCGTTGGGGTAGGTCGGGTCGAAGAGGAACGAGCCGAGATCCGGGTTGGCGGCGGCCGACTGGATGACGCCGACCGAGACGCCGAGCTTATGATAGATCGGCCCCATCCACTGAACGCCGTACTTGGAAAGGTAGTCGTTGGGGGTGACGAGGTGCGCGCCGCGGCCGGTGAGCGAATTCAGGTAGAGGGGCAGGGTGGCGACGAGGGTCTTGCCTTCGCCGGTCTTCATTTCGGCGATCTTGCCTTGATGGAGCACCATGCCGCCGATCATCTGCACGTCGTAGTGGCGCAGCCCGAGCGTCCGCTTGGCCGCTTCGCGCACCGCGGCGAACGCGCGCGGGAGGATCTCCTCCATCGCGTCGGCTTCGACCTGTTTGAGCTCGCGGCGCAGGCGGTCGACCGTAACCTGATCCTGCGCGCGGAGGCTGGCGTCGGTCTCCTGCGCGAGGAGAGCGCGCGCCTCGGCCAACTCGTCCTTCAGCGTGCCCACCGCGTTGGCGATCTGCTCGCGGAACTCTTCCGTCTGCGCGGCCAACTCCGCGTCGCTCATGCGCTCGAACTCGTTCTCAAGCGCGTTGATCTTCTCGACGACCGGATTCATGCGTTTGACTTGCTTCTCGTTCGGGTCGCCGAAGACTTTGGTTACCAGGTTCTTGAACATACTTCCTGAGTCTTTCTATTCGTTGAACAACTCGCCTACGGAGCGGCCGTCGTGGATGCGCGAGATTACGTTGGCGAGCAGCGGCGCGACCGGGATGATCTCGATTTTGCCGCCGCTGCGCCGGCACTTGTCGTCCGAGATGTCGACGGTGTCGGTGACGACGACCTGGCACAACTCGCTCTCGCGGATGCGGTCGGCGGCCGGCTCGGAAAAGATTTGTTGTCCACGTCGCCAATCAGGTTCCAGACTTCGGTGCGCGCGCCGTCGAGCGAGCGCCGCTTCTCGATAACGGCCAGCGGGAGGTCGGTCTTCTCCGCAAAGTTGCGGGCCCGGCGCAGCGCGCCGATGTCGGGCGAGACGACCACCGCGTTGGGCACCGGATGGGCGCGGAAATGGTCGACGAAGAGGCTGAGCGCAGGCAACTCGTCAATCGGGATCGAGAAGAAGCCCTGGAGCTGCTTGGCGTGCAGGTCGACCGACACGACGCGGTCCGCGCCTGCCGCGGCGATCAGGTCGGCCACGAGCCGGGCGGTGATCGGGACGCGCGGTTGATCTTTTTTGTCGGTACGGCCATAGCCGTAGTACGGGATGACCGCGGTGATGCGGCCGGCGGAGTCGCGGCGCAGGGTGTCGATGAAGATGAGCAACTCCATCAGGTTGTCGTTGACCGGCGCGGAAGTCGGCTGGATCACGAAGACGTCTTTGGCGCGCACGCTCTGTTCGAGCCGCACGAAGGTGTTGCTGTTGGCAAACTGCTTGATCTGGACGCCGCCGAGGGTGGCGCCCAAGCGCGCGCTCACCTCGCGCGCGAGGCGCGGGTTGGAGGTTCCGCTGAACACCATCAGGTCGCCATACATCTTCATGGACATGGACGCCCTCCTTCGTTACGCCGGGTTGATCACTTTCCGGTCACCATACAGCCGCTTGTAATACTCCTTGAACTCGCCGGACTTGATCTTGCGCCACCACCATTCGTTATCAACGTACCAACGCACCGTTTTGCGGATCGCCTCTTCGTGCGAGTGGCGCGGTTCCCAGCCGAGCGCCTTGAGCTTGTCGACGTTGAGGCAGTAGCGCCGGTCGTGGCCGGGGCGGTCCTCCACGTGGCGGATCAGCGACGGTGGCTTGCCGAGCTCGTCGAGCAGGATTTCAACCATGCGGAGGTTTTCCATCTCGCCGCCGGTGCCGATGTTGTAAGTTTCGCCGATCTGCCCGCGATGCAACACGACGTCGATGCCCTCGCAGTGGTCGAGCACGTACTGGTAGTCGCGGCGCTGCTTCCCATCACCGTATACGGGGAGCGGGATATCGTCAATGGCATTCGTTACAAAAAGCGGGATGACCTTCTCGGGATACTGGTATGGCCCTATGTTGTTGGCGCCGCGCGAGATGGTGACGGGGAGGCCGTAGGTGACGTAATACGCGACGGCCATCAGGTCGCCGCTCGTCTTGCTGGCCGCGTAGGGGCTGCGCGGCGCGACCGCGTCCGTCTCCACCGAGCGGTGATCGCCGTGGATGTGGCCGTACACCTCGTCGGTGGATATCTGGTGATACCGTTCCAGCCCGTGCCGCCGCGCGGCCTCGAGCAGGACATACGTGCCGTAGACGTCGGTCTGGATGAAGGCGTCGGGGTCCATGATGGAGCGGTCGACGTGGGTCTCGGCGGCGAAGTTAACGATTGTATCGATGCTGAACCGGGTGATCGCGTCGGCCACCGCGTTCGCGTCGCAGATATCGGCCTTGACGAAGTCGAAGCGGGGATCGTCGGCGCCATACATGGCGGTGACGTCGAGCAGGTTATCCGGGTTGCCCGCGTAGGTCATCTTGTCATAGACGAGGATGCGGTAATCGGGATATTTGCCGAGCATGTAGCGGACGAAGTTCGAGCCGATAAAGCCGGCGCCGCCGGTGACCATGATGTTTTTCATCGCCGTTACCTCTCCTAAAGGAAAGGGCGAGTTGCTGCCAACCCGCCCTCAGACAGTCTCGCTGTCCTGACAGCGCCCTGCCGCGGCGATCACGCCGCGAGATATTCGCGCACGGCGGCTTCCGCCGCGACGTTGACGAGCGCGGCGCCGACAACGCGCGCGCCGACCTGGTCCAGCAACTCTTTGGCGCGCTGGGCCTCGTCGCGCTTGGTGACGCCGGCGGTGACGGTGAGCAGCACGCCGTCGACGACCGTGGCCAGCTCTGCCGCGTCGGTCGCGACGGTGACAGGCGGCGCGTCAAACAGGACGACGTCGGCCTCGGTGGCGAGGCGGCGGACCAGCCGCGCCATGGCCGGTGAGGCAAGCAGATCGGACGGCACGTCGACGTTCGGCCCGGCGGGGAGCACGGTCAGCCCCGGCAACTCGGTCGCCTGGAGCGGCAGGGCCGCCTCCGGGTTTCTGATGGCAGTGGTCACGCCCTCTGCGGCGGGCACGTTGAACAGCGTGTGCTGCGCGGGGTGGCGCAAGTCGCAGTCGACCACAATCACGCGCTGCCCGACTTTGGCGTAGGCAACGGCGAGGTTCGCCACGACCTGCGGCTTGTCCTTGGAGGGGCCGGCCGCGGCGACGAGAATCGCGCAGAGCGGCTGTTCCTTGTCTGCGGACATAAGATTGACGCGCAGCCGCCGGTAGGCCTCGGCCACGGCGGAAGTGGGTGCGGTCAGGGTTGCGAGGTTCAGAGTCATGGTGATCCTTAGCGCTGCTTGCCGGGGACGGGTATCGCGCCGAGCACGGGCAAGCCGGTCGCGCGGCGCAGGTGGTCGGGGGTCGCCA
>JALOOB010000228.1 GCA_025454635.1 Anaerolineae bacterium | reverse complement strand
GTCCGAGTGCGCCTCCGCATACACCCGCAGCACCGGCTCCGTGCCCGACGGCCGGATTAGCAGCCAGCTATCATCCTCCAGCACGTACTTTACCCCGTCCCGCGTGTTCACCGACGCAACCGGAATGCCATCAAGCTCCTTCGGCGCGCGCTCGGTCAGGAACGCCACCAGCGCTCGTTGCGCGCGTAACAGAACAGGCCGATCTGCGCCATCAACTCGTCCAGCATCGCCTCGGGCGACTTGCCGTAGTGCGCCACGACCTCCGCCATGAGCAGCCCCATCAGCACGCCGTCGCCCTCCGGGATATGCCCCTTGATGCTGATGCCGCCCGACTCCTCGCCGCCGATCAGCACATCCTCGGTCATCATCAGGTCGCCGATGTAGTTGAAGCCGACGGGCGTCTCATGGATCGCCAGGCCATAGTCGCGCGCCAGGCGGTTGAGCATCTGCGTCGTCGACACCGTCTTGACCACTGCCCCGCGCAGCCCGCGTGACTCCACCAGGTGGCGCAGAGTCAGAGTCATGATGCAATGCGGGTCGATAAACTTACCCGTCGGTCCCACCGCCCCGATGCGGTCGGCGTCGCCGTCGGTCGCCAGGCCAAGATCGAAACCGCCGGACTGCATGAGTTCGATGAGCGGGACAAGGTGCCGGGCGATTGGCTCCGGATGGATGCCGTTGAAGCCGGGGTTCATCTCCCCGCGGATTTCGGTCACTTCGCAGCCGGCCGCTTCGAGCAGCCGCTTCAGGTAGCCGCGGCCTGCGCCATACATCGCATCGACCGCGACGCGCAACCCCGCAGCTCGGATGGCTTCGAAGTCGACAAGCCCGCGCAGGTGAGCGGCGTACGACTCCATCGGATCGAACCGCGTGACCACCCCCTGCGCCAGCGCCTCGTCGAGTTCCATACGCTTCGGCTCGCGGCCGGATGCCTGCGCATCGGCCAGCTTGGCCTCCACGCGCTTCGTGTCCGCAACGGTCGCGCTGCCGCCATAGGCCGACTTGAGCTTGATCCCGTTGTAGCGCGGCGGATTGTGACTGGCCGTGATCATCACCCCACCCACCGCTTTCAGCGTCGGGATGGCAAATGACACGGCGGGCGTGGGCGCATCGGCGCGCGTCAGCGCGACGCACAGCCCGTTCGCGGCCAGCACTTCCGCCACCGCGCGCGCGTAGCGATCGGAGAGGAACCGCGTGTCGAACCCGACCACAGCCAGCGGAGCCGCACCCGGCGCCGCCGCAGTTCCCCCGTTCCCGTTCCTTTCGAGCAGGGTCTCGGCAATCGCCTGCGCGACCCGGCGCACGTTATCGAATGTGAACTCGTCACTTATGACGGCGCGCCAGCCGTCCGTCCCGAACGTAATCGGCATAAGTTAACAAACCTCTTCGTGATGGCGCCTCTTGCGGGAACCGGGGCAATCAGATCCAACGGTCGCCGTCGCCGTTGACCACTGCGAGGGGTGCGCAGGGTTCCTGGATGTAACGACGGACTAGCCCGCCGTAGTCCGCGATGAGTTCCTGAGCGGTTGGCAGCGAACGCGCTTCCGCAGTGAGATGGAACAGCGTCGTGTCGTTGTCCGGCCGGATCAGCACCCACTCGCGCTCCGCCAGGCGCACCTTGACGCCATCGACCGTCTCGTGGGGCAGCTTGGCGAACTGCTCGATAAGACACCGCATAACCCGGCCCTTTGTTTCCCACGCGCCTTCGACGTGCCCGACTGCCACGTGGAACGCCGGCAGTTCCGCAATGACGGCGGATAGTTTTGTCCGCTGGCGCGCCAGCAGTTCGAGCAGCTTGCCGACCGCAAACAGGCCGTCGATGCCCGGATACAGGCCCGGAAATGAGAAGTTGCCGCCGCCGTCGGTCGCCATGATTACGTCGGCCTCGGTCGCGGCCGACATCAGCGCCTGGGGATCGACCGCGGTGCGCCGCACCTGCCCGCCGTACTGCGCCGCGAGCTGCTCGTACACCTCCGGCTGATCCACCGTCACAGCGACTGTTGCGCCCGGATAGGTGCGGAAGACCAGCGCCGCCATCGCCGCAGCCATGACGCGATCAGGAACCGTGCTGCCCGTATCGTCCGCGACGAAGAGCCTCTCGCCCCCGACGTCGAGCCGGATGCCCAGCGAGACGTTGTCCAGCGCGCGGGCGATGCGCGCCAACTGCGCGCGGCCCGCGCGCAGCTCATCCTGCGCCAGCGCGAGCTTGGTCGCGTCGACACGCGCATTCAGCGGCACCGCATCCACGCGCAGGCGGTTGAGCAGCTCGGGCAGCACCTCGGCCGCGGGCGCGTGAGCGTAGTCGACCACGACCTTGAAATTCGCCTCCCGGATTCCATCGACGTCCAGCGCGGCCTCGTACCCCCGCGCATACACGTCGGGAGCATCCGCCGCGTAGTCGATGTTGCCGATGTCCTCCAGAAACACGCGGCGATAATCCTCGCGGAAGAACACCCGCTCGATGGCCCGTTCCTGCTCGCGTGTGAGGTTCAGGCCGTCCGCGCCGAAGAAGCGGATATCCACCACCCGCGGATCATAGGGCGAAAGCCGCACGTGGACCCCGCCCGCCGCGCTGATCGCCCGGGTGTAGTAGCGCGCCACCGGGATGGGCAGACTCCGCAGGTCCACCACATTGTTCCCCGCCGAGGGGAGCCCCGAGATCAGCGCTCGCTTGATCATGCGCGGGCTGCGGTGCGGGTCGCGGTTGATCGTGACCGTTGCGCCCTTGGGCAACACGGAGCCGAATGCCGCGCCGAGTCGCGCCACGAAGTCCGGCGTAAGGTCCACGTTGACGACGCCCGTCACGCCATAGCGGCCAAAGAGCACTCGTCGTCCCTGCGACCCCCAGATCACGCTGTGATTGACCGTTGCGCCGGTCTCGACTTCCTTATCCGGCCACACCTTCACGCCGGCCTGGATGATCGCGTCCGACCCGACCACCGTGCCGTCGCCTACCACCGCGCCCTCGAAGACCATCGACCGCGCCTTGAGGCTGCACTGCCGGCCGATCACCGCACCGTGGAGCGTCACCCCTTCGCCGATGTAGCAGTTGCGCCAGATAATGCTGTGATGAACGCGCGCCCGGTTATCGAGGATGGTGTAATCGCGGATCACCGCCGGCCCCTGGACCACGACGCCCCGGCGAATTTTGACCTCTTCCCCGAGGAAGATCGGGCCAAACAGTTGCGCGTCCGCCTCGATGCTCACCGGGCCGCCCGCGTAGATGTCCGGACCGATGCGCTCGCCGATCTCCCCCAGGCTCAGCCGGCCGTTGAGCAGGTCGGTGTTGGCCCTGTGATACTCCGGCAGCGCGCCGATGTCGCACCAGTAGCCCTCGGTCACGTAGCCGTACAGCGGCGCGCCGGTGCTCAGCATGCCCGGAAAAACGTCCTGGCTCCAGTCGAGGCGCGTGCGCGGCGGGATGCGGTTGAGCACTTCAGGCTCGAGCACATAGATGCCGGTGTTGACCGTATCCGACGTGACCAGCCCCCAATTCGGCTTCTCGAGAAATTGAAGCACGCGGCCGCTTTCCTCGATGTTGATCACGCCGTATTCGAGCGGGTTCGGCACGCGCGTCAGGGCCATCGTCAGGGCCGCGCCGCGACGCTTGTGGCTCTCGATCAGGTCTGTGAGGTCGAAATCGGTCAGCGCGTCGCCGCTGATGACCAGCACCGGCTCATCGCCGGGGAAGCGATCGGCTGCATGGCGCACGCTGCCCGCCGTGCCCAGCGGCGATTCCTCGACGGAATACTCGATGTTCATGCCAAGGTTGCGGCCGTCGCCATAGTAGTCCTGGATCTGCGCGGCAAGGTATTGCACCGTCATCACGACGTCCGTGATGTTGTGCTGCTTGAGGAGATAGAGGATGTGCCCGAGAACCGGCCGGTTGACGACCGGCAGCATCGGCTTGGGACGCGCAAGCGTCAGGGGACGTAGCCGCGAGCCCTCGCCGCCCGCCATTACAACCGCTTTCATCCACAATCCTCGGGTACTGCGCAAATAATCCAGAACGAAGTCGCGCGCATGATACCACAGGACTGAGAAGCGCGAAAAGTAGAGCGCCGCGCCGGTTTGCGCTATAATGCCCCCCTATGGATGCCAGAACATTGCGCGTGCTCGAATTCGACAAGGTTCGCGCCGCGCTCGCGGATCACACTTCCTTCTCCCTCGGGCGGCAGCGCGCGCTGTCGCTGCTGCCGACTGACGATATTCGCCAGGCGACGGTCTGGCAGGCGGAGACGCGCGAGGCGCGGCGGCTGCTGGACGAAAAGAGCGATCTCCACCTCGGTGGCGTCCACGACCTGCGCCCGTTCGTGGAGCAGGCAACCATCGGCAGCCCGCTTCTCCCCGCCGACCTCCTGTCAGTCAAATCGACCCTGGTCCGCGCCCGCGTGCTCAACCGGACGCTCGGCCGCTTGTCCGAGGCGTACCCCAACATCGCCGACGTCGCGCAGCGACTTGCCGTGCCCGGCGACCTTGTGGACGAGATCACTCGGTGCATCGACGAGCGCGGGGAAGTGCTCGACTCCGCCAGCGACGCGCTCATGCGCATCCGCCGCGAGTTGCGCGAGGCGCACGCGCGGCTGATGGACCGCCTCCAGCGCATCATCGGCACGTCGACCAACGCGCAGTTCCTCCAGGAAGCCATCATCACCCAGCGCCAGGGCCGCTACGTCATCCCCCTGCGCGCCGAGTTCAAGGGCCGCATTCCGGGCCTCGTTCACGATCAATCGGGGTCCGGCGCGACGCTCTTTATCGAGCCGCTGGCGGTCGTCGACCTGAACAACCAATGGCGCGAGGCGCAGTTGCAGGAACAGGAGGAAATCCACCGCATTCTGGTCGCGCTGACCGGCCTCGTTGCCGCCAGCGGGGGCATGATCGTGCGGACCGTGGATGCCCTCGGCGACCTCGACCTCATTTTCGCCAGAGCGCGCTACGGGCACGCCATCCGCGGCGTCGAGCCCGAACTCGTGCCGTTTCAGGTGGCGAAGCCGGCGGGCCGCGTGTCCCGGCGCAAGGCCGCGGAAGAGGCCGCGCGGGCGGAGAGCGAGGGGCCTAAAGTTGAGCATCCCGGCTCGACCCTGGCCTTCGTCAGGGCGCGCCACCCGCTGCTCAACCCCGAAACGGTCGTGCCGATCGACATCTATATCGAGGACGATTATTTCATCATCGTCATCACCGGCCCAAACACGGGCGGCAAGACCGTCTCCCTCAAAACCGCGGGGCTGCTCACCCTCATGTCGCAGGCCGGCATGAGCATCCCGGCAGACGAAGGCTCGAAGGTCTGCGTGTTCGAGCAGGTGTTTGCGGACATTGGCGACGAGCAAAGCATCGAGCAAAGCCTCTCCACCTTCTCGTCGCACATGACCCATATCGTCGACATCCTCGCCCGCGCGGACAATCGCTCGCTCGTCCTGTTCGACGAGCTTGGCGCCGGCACCGACCCCGAGGAGGGCGCCGCGCTCGCGCAGTCGATCCTCAAGACGATGCTGGGCCGGGGCATCACGACCCTCGCGACGACACACTATTCCGAGCTGAAGGTGTTCGCGCACACGACCGCGTTCGTGGCCAATGCCTCGGTCGAATTCGACATCGAGACCCTCAGCCCGACCTATCACCTGAGCATCGGCCTGCCCGGTCGCTCCAACGCGTTCGCCATCGCCCGCCGGCTGGGCCTGTCCGCCGACGTCGTCGGCCAGGCGGAGGCGCTCGTCTCGCCTCAATCGCTCGAAGCCGAAGCCATGCTCGCGGAGATCAAGCGGGCGCGCGAGGCCGCGCTCAAAGCCGAGCAGGACGCCAAGGCGCGCGAGCGTCGCGCCGAGGCTCTCGCCGCGGACCTGAGCTACCGGCTCGCGAAGGCCGAAGAGGCGCGCCGCGAGGTGCTGGCCGAGGTGCGCCGGCAGGCGGAGGCCGAGCTGGAGCAACTGCGCGACGAGTTGGAGCAGTTGCGCGGCCAGATGGCCGGCGTCCCGCGCGAAAGGGGCAAGGCGGGCCGCAGCGTCCACGAGCAGTGGCTGTCTGAGGCGCAGGA
>JALOOB010000227.1 GCA_025454635.1 Anaerolineae bacterium | reverse complement strand
CATCACCCTGACGGGCGGGCTAGGCGTCGACCTGCCGGCGGTGGACACCTTCGACCGGGTGGAGGCGGAAGGACTGTCGGGCATCCTCGCCTACCAGTTCGGGCGTTATGTCTTCCTGGTTGACAACCCCAACGCGTTGCAAGTGACTGCGGGCGGACTGGCGCCGACGACCCTTGCTCCGGCGGGGCAGGATGAGTGGCGGTTGTGCTCGTTCAACGCGGAGAACCTGTTCGACGCGGTCGACGACGGGGACGGCGACATGGGCGAGTGGGCGCCTGCGGACGAGGCGGAGCACCGGCGGCAGGTCGAGCGCCGCGCGGCCTCGATCCGCGAGCGGCTGGGCGGGTGCGCGGTCGTGGGGTTGCAGGAGGTCGAGGGCAAGGAGGAAGTCTGGGCGGACCTGGCGGAGGCGCTGGGGCGGACATACCGGTTTGACTTCTGGGAGAGCGCGGATGTCCGGGATATCACCGTCGGGCTGGTGTACGATGGGGCGCGGGTCGAGGTGCTGGGCAGCGCGGCCGCGACGGCGTGCGGGGCGGTCGATTACGGGGTGGACGCAAGGCTGGCTGCGGGCGGCGGGCGCGCGGTGGATTACCGCTGCCCCAAAGGCAGTTATCCCCTGTTCGACCGGGCGCCGCACGTGGCCGACCTGCTGGTGCGGAACGAGGCGGGGGACCGGCGCATGGAGGTGCGGATTGCCGTCGCGCATCTGAAGTCGAAGCGGGGGGACGAGGTGGAGAACGCGCCGCGACGGGCGGCGCAGGCGCGGCATATGGCGGCGCTGCTGACCGCGCCCAATAGCATCGCGCTGGGCGACCTGAACGATGCGTTGGGCTCGGAGACGCTGGCGCAGTTCGAGGGTTTCACGAACCTGTTCGAGCGGTACATCGCGCCGGAAGACCGCTACACATACATCTATAACGGGCGAAGCCAGGCGGTTGACCATATCATCATGTCGCCGGGGATCGAGGGCTTTTTTGCGGGGGGGCAGGCCGCGCACGTCAACGCGGATTTCGCGGAGCCGCTGCCGGGGGAGGAGGGGCGCGTCTCAGATCATGACCCGGTGGTCGCGCGCTTTCGGTTCGGGCCGACAGGGCTGCGCGAGGCGGCGCTGGGCGCGGCGTGGGGCGCGGCGCTGGCCGACTACCACCACTTGAGCCGCTTGAAGTAAAGGGCCAGCACGCCGGTGATCACCACGATCAGGATGAGCGCCCACAGGTGGCCGATCCGCCAATTTAGTTCGGGCATGTTGGCGAAGTTCATCCCGTAGAAGCCGGTCACGAGGCTGGCTGCCATCAGGATGATGGACGTGATGGTGAGCACCTTGACGATCTGGTTGAGGTGGTTCGACTGGAGCGAGAGATAGGAGTCGAGCGCGCTGGACAGGAGGTCGCGGTAGGTGTCGATGTTGTCGGTCACGCGCACGATGTGATCGTAGACGTCCTGCAAGTAGGCGACGTCGGCGGGCTGGAAGATGGGGAGCTCGCGGCGGAGCAGGACGTTGAGCACGTCGCGCTCGGGCGCGACGATGCGGCGCAGGACCAGCAGGTCCTTCTTCATCGCGAAGATGCCTTCGATGGCCTCTTCGCTGTAATGCTCGAAAATGGTGTCCTCGAGCTCCTCCGCGCGGTCCGCGATTTCGTCCATCAGGGGGAAGTAGTCGTCGACGATCGCGTCGAGGAACGAATGGACGAGCGCGCCGACGGTGTTGCCGAGCGGGCTGTCGGGCATCTGCCAGCGCGCGAGCGTATCCGGGACGTGCTGCGTGTCGCCGCGGTGCACGGTGACGAGGTAGTTTCGCCCCACGAACAGGTTGATGGCTTCGGCTTTGATCCGCCGGCTCTCTTTGTCGAGCCGCGCCTCATAGAAGACGATGAAGTAGTAAGCCTGGCGTCCGGGGCGGCCCGGCTCGCCGTTTTCCGGCGACGCGACTTCTTCCTCCTCGTCCTCCGGCCCCTCCGGGTGGACGAGGAGCGCGTGCTCGTAGGCGTCCACCTTGGGCCGCTCGTGCGCGCGCGTGGCGTCCTCGATAGCGAGCGGGTGAAACCCGAACTCATCGCGCAGCAGGCGATTGTCCGCGTCGCTCGGGTCCTTGATGTCGAGCCAGACGACGGTGTCGGTCGTCCGCAGCGCGTCGCTAATGGCGTGCGGGGGCAGCGAGTGGGAGAACTTGCCGGCCTGACAGACGGTGAGCGTCAACATGCTACGCTCCTGGTTCCGGGCTGCGCAGGGCGCGCAGGGCGCGAGCGAAGTCGGGTGGGTAAGGCGCCTGAAATCGCACTTGTTCTATCGTCTTAGGATGGCGGAAGATGAGGGATTGCGCGTGGAGCGCGGTGCGGTCGATGAGCGGCTCTCCCTCAACACGCGGGGTGGCGGCGCCGCCATAGAGCGCGTCGCCCAGGACGGGCAGCCGCAGCGCGGCGAGATGCGCGCGAATCTGGTGCGTGCGGCCCGTCTCCGGCTTTGCCTCGATGAGGGCGTATGCGCCGCAGCGCTCCAGCACGCGCAGATGGGTGACGGCGGGCTTGCCCTTGCCGTGGTCAACGACCGTGCGGTGCTTGCGGTCGCCGTCGGCGCGCAGCGGAAGCCGCACGGTGTACTCATCCCACGGCGGCTCGCCGGCGATCAGCGCGTGGTACGCCTTCTTCACCTCGCGGCCGTCGAACTGCATGTTCAGGCTGCGGTGCGCCTCGGGGGTGCGCGCCACCACCATCACGCCGCTGGTGCCGCGATCGAGCCGGTGCGCGATCCACACCCTGCCGAACGCGGGCGCGAGGACACCGGCAAGATGGGGCGCGGTCTTGTCGTAGCCGTCGGGCAACGTGGGGAGACCCGCAGGCTTGTCGACCACGACGATATGCTCGTCGGAGAAGATCACGGTGAGTTCGCCGTTGGTTGATTCGTTCATGCTTCCATCATGCCTGGTTTAGCCACAGAGGTCGCAGAGAGCGCCGAGGGCTTTCTCAGGCGTGGCCTTTCTCCGTGGCTTGGTCGCAGCGATTCTAAATGTAACCAGATAGCGGAGCATCCTTCGACTGCGCCGAGCGAAACCGCCGCCCGGCTCCGCTCAGGATGCTTGCCTTACCGATAAATTGAAAGGCGCGCAGCGCACCTTGTTTGACCCGTCACTAGACATACACTATACTCCGCGAAAGAATGATGCGCCAACCTGACCGCGCCCCGCGCAAGGCGAGAGTCGATCCCCCGCTGTTGCTGGCGCTCCTGCTGCCCGTCTTTGCCGTGGCCCCGCTGGCCTACCCCGGCTATTTTGAGCTACGCACCGGTTTCCTGCCCGTCTTTGCGCTGACCGACCGGCTCGCGCGGCTGTCCGACTTTGCGTGGACGCCGGAGGTGGGGGCGGCGCACAGCATCTTCGGCGGGAACGGCGTCCTGCCGTACTGGCTGGCCGCGGCGCCATCCGCGCTCGGCGCGGCGCCGTATGCGGCGATCAAGTGGGTGATGGCGGGGGCGTTGCTGGCGGCGAGCGTCGGCGCGTTCTGCTGGCTGCGCGGACGTCCTTCGACTCCGGCCCCTGGCGGAGCCCCCGCTCAGGATGCGGGCGGATGGCCTGGCCTGGCGGGCGCGGCGGTCTACGTCCTGAACCCGTTGACGCTCGGGCTGGTTTACCGCGAGGGCGCGTTTGCCGCGGTGGTGTTGCTTGGGCTGCTGCCGTGGACGCTGTGGGCCGCGGACCGGGCGCGGGGCGGGCGGTGGCGAGACGCGGTGTTCCTCGCGCTGCTCGTCGGCACGGCGGTCAGGACACAAGCGACGCTCGGGCTGGCGCAGGCTGCGATCCTGTTGGCGTACATCCTGATTTCGGGTGGCCCTGGCAGGACTAATGCGCGCGCCCTTGTCGGAGTTGGGGCGGGCGTTGCGCTTGGCGCGCTGCTGTGGCTGCCCGCGCTGGTGGCGAAGGGGATGGGGGCGGCGCAAGCGCCGGCTTTGCTCGAATGGCTCGCGCTCGGCCTGCCGTGGCTGGCGCTGCTTGCGGGGTGGGCAGCCGCGCGGCTGGAAGGGATGCTCGCGCCGGAGGAGGCCGGGCTGCGGCCCGCGCTGTTCGGCGGCCTGTTGGCCCTCGTCCTGCTCGTCGCGTACGCGGAGTCACGGCCGGTGGAACTGCCCGCACCGATCCCATCCGCGCCGCTGGCGATCTTCGGGGAGAACGAGCTGGCGTTGATCGACGTCAAGACGGAGGGGACGCCGGGGCCGGACGGGCGCATCGCGGTCGAAGCGGTGTGGCAGGCGCTCCGGCCGCTGGAGCGGGACTATACCGTGTTCTTTCACGTGGTCGGGCCGGACGGCCAACGCTATGGGCAGCAGGACGGGCTGCTGTTGGATGGCGAGACGGCGACGTCGGGCTGGACGCCGGGGCGACTGGTGACGGACCGGCGCGAGGCGGTTCTCGCGACGGGCGCGCCCTCAGCGGGCGCGTATCAGTACTGGCTGGGCGTGTACGATGGGGCGACGGGCACGCGCTTGACGACCGGGGCGGACGACAAGTTTGTCTTTTCGCCTTTGGAGTGAACCTCCGCGCGGTGAAGCTGTTTTTGCCACAGAGGACGCAGAGGAAACAGAGGGGTTTTGCCACAGAGGACACGGAGGCTCTCTGTGATCTCTGTGGCTGAATACTCAGCAGGCAACCGAAAATAAGCATTCGATGATGAGACAGACCTTCGAGAGAGAATCGCGCGAGGGACGGCTGCGGGGCGAATGGCTGACCGCGGGCCTCGTGCTGCTTTTTGGCCTGGTGGTGATCGCGCCGCTGCTCCAGCCGGGCTATTTCTGGGGCGCGCATGACGCGCGGCATGACGTCTACTTCATCCAACAATACGGGCTGTCGTTTCGGGAGGGCATCCTCTGGCCGCGCTGGTCGCCGGATTGGACGTTTGGCTACGGCTACCCGTTCTTCACGGTGTATGCGCCGCTGTCGACGTTTGTCGGTGTGCTGTTCAATCAGGTTCTTGGCCTGGGCTACGAGGCGAGCGTTAAGGCGGTGCTGGCGCTGTCGATTATCGGCTCCGGTTTCGCGATGTACGGCTTTGTCCGCTCGTGGCTCGGGCGGTGGGCGGGGCTGGTGGCCGCGGTTGCGTACATGGCCGTGCCGTACCACCTCGTCAACGTGTTCGTGCGGGCAGCGATGGCCGAGTCGTTCGCGCTGGCGCTGCTGCCGCTGGCGTTGTGGGGATTCCGGGCGGCGGTGGTGCGGCCGCGGGTTGCCGCGGTGATCGGGGCAGGCGTCGCATTTGCCGCGATCATGTGGACGAGCAACCTGGTCGCGCTTGTCTTTGCGCCTGCGCTGGCCGCGTATGTCCTTGCGCTGATCTTCTTCGAGGCGCGGGAGCGACGGAGGCAGAGCGATCGACCTACGGGCCTGCTGCGCGACCGGGCGCTGCTCCTCTCGTTTGTGGCGCCGGCGCTTGCGATGGCGCTGGGGCTGGGGCTGAGCGCGGCGTTTTTCATCCCCGCGCTGCTTGAACAGGGTTACATTAATCGCACGCAATGGTTCGGGGATTATTACGATCCGACGCAGCACTTTGTCTTTCTCAACCAGCTTTTTGACCCGCGCTGGGGCTTCGGCATCAGCCAGCCGGGGCCGAATGATGCCGCGCAGGGCAGCCTGAGCTATCAGCTTGGCGCGGCGGCGACGCTGCTGTCACTCGTCGCGCTGGCGATCAGCGGGCAGTTCCGGCCGCGGGTGCGCGGGGAACTGCGCTTCTGGGGGCTGTGGCTGCTCGTCGCAATCTTCCTGATGCTGCCCGTCAGCGCGTGGGCGTGGCATTATGTGCCGATTGTAGGATACGCGCAGTTCCCGTGGCGCTACCTGATGCTCGCGATCCTGCCCTTGAGCATCCTGCCCGCGGCGCTCGTCGCAT
>JALOOB010000523.1 GCA_025454635.1 Anaerolineae bacterium | reverse complement strand
CAGTTCGAGGAAGTTCACCCCCTTGACCACCCGGCCGTCCTTCACGTCCAGGCAGGGGATGATGCGTTTCGCCAGCATCTACCGCTCCTTTGCCAGCGCCAGCGCGTCGGGCAGGGTGAACGCGGCCGTGTAGAGCGCCTGCCCCACGATGACGCCCTCGATCTCCGGCGCAGCCGCCACGGCGCGAATGTCCGCCAGCGACCCCACGCCCCCGCTTGCGATCACGCGCAGCCCGGAAGCCTGCGCCAGCGCGACCGTGGCGGCGAGATTCACGCCTGTCAGCATGCCGTCGCGCGCGATGTCAGTGTAAGCCACCCGCAGCGCGCCCATGCCGGCCATGCGTCGCGCCACTTCGGTCGCGCTCAGGTCGCTCTGCTCCTGCCAGCCGTGCGTCGCCACCTTGCCGTCGCGCGCGTCCAGCCCGACGACGACCCGCTCCGCGCCGAACTGCTCGACCGCCTGCCGCACCAGCTCGGGCTGCTGCACCGCCACCGTGCCGAGTACGACGCGCGTCGCGCCGGTGTCCAGCGCGAGCGCCACGTCGGCCAGGCTCCGCAGCCCGCCTCCATACTGGATGGGCAGCCTGACGGCTGCGCGAATGTCGGCCAGCCGCCGCATGTTGATGGGCAGCTTGTCGCCGCAGCCCGCGCCCTTCAGGTCCGCGCCGGCCGCGAGCGAAACGGTCAGCGCGCCGTCGAGGTTGACCACGTGCAGCCACTCTGCGCCATGCGCGGCCCACCGCGCCGCGGTTTCCGCAGGATCGTCGCTGTGGGTCGCCCTGCCGCAGCCGCACCACGCGCCCCTGGCGAAGGTCAATTGCGGGAAAAATGATCAGCCCAGACATGTTGCCGATACGCTCCCTCACTTGCGCCCGTGGCACTGCTTGTATTTCTTGCCGCTACCGCACGGGCACCGCTCGTTGCGCCCTACCTTGCCGTACTGGCTGTTGTCCGGTGTCGTGAAGGTCCCTGGTGTTGCGTTTTCTTCCGGCCGCGCCCAGGCTTCCGCGTCTGGAGCCCTGCCGGCGCGGAGGCCGGCAATTGCGGCAGCCGCGCTTCTGCGCAACTGCGCGCGATCCGTATCCTTAAATTGGAGCCGGTCAAACTCTCGCTCGATCCGTTCCCACACGCCTAATGCCCCGGAAAGCTCGCCGCGTGCAACCTTGATCTCTGCAATGGCGAGCAGCGCCTCCCCTTCAGCCGGGTTGACCAGCAGCACCTTCTCATATTCCTCGAGCGCTGCGTCGACTTCATCGAGCATAAGCAGTCCATCGGCGTAGTCGAGCCGCAAGCCGGTGTTGTCGGGATGCGCTGCGATTTCGGCCCGGTACCTGGCGAGCGCTTCGCGCGGTGGCAGCCAGCCCCACGGGCCGACAGGAATGCTTGTCATTTTGAGATTGGGAGTGGCGTTCGGCTGCCCCGAGAGCGCCCCGCTGATCATCGCCATGATCGCCAAGTTGCCGGTCTTGCCAAGTTCAAACTGGTCGACCGCACCGCAGTGCGCGCAGATCACCGGATCAGGAGTATACAACGCTCTGCCGATCGTGCCCGGACCTCCACTTTGAAACGCGCTGAGATCCAGGAACGCGCGCGGGAGGCTGTATTCGCGATCACGGCCGCACGTCAGGCACTTCAGCGACAACGTAAGGCCTAGCTCGGTCGGCTCCGCTTCGGTCTCCTCAGCGGCCAATCCCAAACCCTTCTTCACGTCGCCCAGCGAAACCATGAACGTCTCGACGCGGTCCTCTTCAAACGCGCGCTCGATGGCGGGCAACGACTCGACCGCGCGCAGATCTACCAGCGCCAGAACTGCGCTGGTGATGACATACTCCTCCTCCAGCGTATCAGACGATCCCTCTTCAAGGTATCGCGTGAGGAAGGCAATGATACCGTCGCGCTGGTTCGCGTTCGTTTCGGCGACGGCCGCAAGTGCTGCGATGGCGCGTCCCCGCGCCATTTCTGCCCGGTTAATGTCGATGACGTACTGTTCCAGAGAACGCGCGGCTGCCTCACCAGCGCGAGCGTAGTACCTGCCAAGCGGCTCCATGCTCCAGTCGTCATCCCACTCCAGCACCTGCAACAAGGGCTCTGCGGCCGCTTCCGGCGCAAGCTCCGCTAGGATGGACAACGCGTGCAAGGGGGCCCAGACCGCGCGATCCTTCTCTGGTCTGGTGTTCAGATCATCATCCAGCGTCATTTGGAGGAGTTGCGGCACGAAGTCGCGCAGGCGGTCGGCCCACTCGGTATAGTTTGTGTCTTCCTTCGGGCGACCCAGCGCCAGCAGTCCGCGCATCTCGAACGGGTAGCCTTCTCCCGCAGCATCGAGCCTCGGTCGCAGTCGAATGTACGGCTTCTTCTTTGCCACTTTCCCCCCCGCGATGCTTGCCCTGTTATGCTTCCGTTGCGATCTTAACAAAGTTCCGCAGGATCGCCAACCCCACCTGCTGGCTCTTCTCCGGGTGGCACTGGATGCCCCACAGGTTCTCCCGCCGCACGACCGAGCAATAGGATATGCCGTACTCGGTCGAGGCAACGACGCAGCGCGCGTCGTCCGGCGCGCAGTAGTACGAGTGCACGAAATACGCATACGCGCCGTCGTCGATCCCCCGCAGCAGCGGATCGCTTCCGTCATGCTGCAGTTGGTTCCA
>JALOOB010000226.1 GCA_025454635.1 Anaerolineae bacterium | reverse complement strand
CCCCACTGGTCCGCCTCCTGTCGCAGCTCGATCGTGCGCAGGCCCATCTGGTAGGAGCGCCGGTCAAGCTCTACGTCAGAAGCCCTCGACAGAATAACCTCGGCCCGATACAGCGGCTGCGCGCCCATCCCGTTCGGCCACCACAACTGCGGATTCTCAACCTGAAGCGAGAGCGTCCCTTCCGCCGAGTCCAACTCGGCGCCGACCGTCTGCGTCCCGCCGTCGGGCGCGGTGAGAGTAAGCGTAGCGGCCATCCCCGGCGTCCAGCGCTCCACGACAACCCGCGCCGAAACCGTGACCGTCCCGCCCACGTGCGACTGTCGCGCGTGGACCTCCGCCAGCCGCGCCTCGAACCCCTCCAGCCGGATATCCTTCCAGATGCCCACCGGCGGCAGTTGCGGCCCCCAATCCCACCCGAACTGGCACGGCGCCTTGCGGATGTGCGGCCCGCCCGGCAGGGAGTGCGTCGGCCGGGGCAGCGGACGCGCGGCCTCGTGTTCCGCGGCGAACCTAGCCGGCGAGGCGAAGAGGATGCGCAGTTCGTTCCCTTCCGCCCGCAGCAAGTCCTTCACGTCCCACCGGTACTGGCGGAACATATTGTCGGTGCGCCCCAGCTCGCGGCCGTTCAGCGTCACCGTCGCCAGCGTGTCCAGCCCGTCGCACACCAGCTCGACGCGCGCCTGCCCCAGCAGGTCGGCCCCCGCGTCAAACTGCTTCCGATACTCCCAGTCCGCCTCGGCCACCCAGGCCACGCGGCGCTCGTTGTCGCCCACAAACGGATCGGGAATTTGGCCGAGGGCCAGCAGATCGGTGTGCGCACCGCCCGGCACGGTGGCCGGCAGCCATTCAGTGTTCCCCGGCGCCTGGCGGAACTGCCACGATCCGGTCAATGCCTGCGCGCGAAGCGCAGATTCGAGTAGTCTCATGCGTCTTCCCTGTGAGAGGTCAAAGACCGACCGCGAATGAGGTCACAAATAAACGAATGACACTGGACGCGCGCCCGGAGTCCTTTCAGGCGCCGGCAATCGCAAGCGTCCGCGCACTCAGGCGGACATTCGTGTATTCGTGACCTCATTCGTGGTCGGCAGTGACCGCGAACCGGCGAATTACACCGTAGACAGGTCCCATTCCTCGTATATCTTCGGCACGTCGTTGAGCAGTCGCTTCGTGTACGGCTGCTGCGGCGTAAGAATCACCGCATCCGCCGAGCCGCTCTCCACGAACTTGCCCTTCTCCATAATGAACACCGTATCCGAGACATAGTAGGCGAGGCCAATATCATGCGTAATGAAGATCAGCGTCATCCCGACCTCATCGCGCAGCTTCATCAGGTAATCCAGGATCGTCGCCCGCGAGCACGCGTCGATCATCGACGTGGGCTCATCGGCAATCAGGATCTTCGGCTTGAGCAGGAAGATGCGCGCGATCATCAGGCGCTGCATCTGCCCGCCCGACAGCTCGAACGGGTACTTGTTCGTCAGCTCCGCGAACTTCAAATTGACGAAGGAGCACGCCTCCGTCATCAGCTTGACCTTTTCCTCTTTCGGCAGCCGCTGGCCCCCGCGCATGCGGATGCAATCGAGGAGCACATCGTCGATCTTGCTGAAGATGTTGTACGACGAGAACGGGTCCTGGAAGATGGCCTGGATATTCTTCCAGTACTCCTGCTTCTTGCGCGACGAGCTGATATCGCGCTTCTGCCCCTGGAAATAGATATCCCCCTCGGTGACGCTGATTAACCCGAGGAGCATCTTCGCCAGCGTCGTTTTGCCGCTGCCCGACTCGCCCACAATCGAAATGACTTCACCCTCATGAAAGTTGAAGTCGACGTGATCGACGGCCAGCGTCTTGGTCCGACCAAAGCCAAAAAGCTTGGTCACGCCTGTTCCGCTCAGGCAGGTTTGCTTCTCACGCCCCACCTGAGGTGGGGGTCCCACCTGCGGTGGGGGTGCGCTAGGCCGCAATGGCTCGTTCATGCTCATAACAATCCCTCAGGACCTTCTCGGACAGGATGCAGCGATACGCGCGGCCGGGGCCGGCATCATATAGCGCAACGTTGGTATACCGGCACTCGGCCCGCACGTACTTGCAGCGCTCGGCAAAGCGGCAGCCTGCAGGGGGGTTCTTCAGGTTCGGCGGCGCGCCGGGGATGGCCGTCAGCTTCACGTCGCGCAGCCCGCTCTCCGGCACAATGATCGACCCCATCAACCCCTTGGAGTACGGGTGCAGCGGATCAAAAACCGCTTCCCGCGCGCTCGCCCGCTCCACAATCTGCCCCGCGTACATCACCATAATGTCGTCCGTCACGTTGTACAGCAGCGGCAGCTCGTGCGTAATAAAGATCATCGACTTGATGAAGCCCGTCTCCATCAGGTTCTTAAGCATCTTGATGACCATCTTCTGCGAGGTCACGTCCAGCGCCGAGGACGGTTCGTCTGCGATCAACACCTTGGGCCGCAGGATGACCGACACCGCGATCACCGTCCGCTGCTTCATGCCGCCCGACAGCTCGACGGGGTACTTCTGGAGCACTTCGGGAGGCAGCCCGAGCGTCTCGAAGCTCGCGCGCGCCAGCTCATAGATGAACTTCTTGTTCTCCGTGGGGTCGTGCGCCAGGATCACGTCCTCGATGAAATTGATCACCCTGCGCGTCGGGTTCAGCGCATTCATCGCGGCCTGCGGGATATATGCGATCTCCGTCCCGAGGATCGTCCGCCGCACATCGTCCGGCTTCATGCCCGAGATGCTGCGCCCGTCGATGATGATCTCGCCACCCGTATAGTACAGCGGCGGGAAATAGTATCCCATCAGGCTCAGCGCCAACGTTGACTTCCCGCAGCCCGACTCGCCCGCGATACCTAGCGTCTTGCCCTCTTCGACCTGCAACGAAACGTGGTCGACCGCGTAGACGTCCTCGTTGTATCGCGTGATGTATTTCGTGGTGAGGTCATTGACCTCCAACATGACTTTCCCCATGTTCAATCCTTATGGATGCGTCGCTGGCCTCTGTGGCAGAAAATCAATTCCGCAACTGTGGGTTAAACACCTGGTCAAGCCCGGTGATCATCAGGTTCATCGAGAACGTGATGAGCGTGATCGAAATCAGCACGGGGAAATACGCCCACCACTTGCCCAGAATGTGCGCCTGGTAGATCATCGCCCACTGCATCATCAGACCCAGCGTCGGCACATCCGTCGTCCGCGGGCCCAAGCCTAGGATGGACAGGTTCGCTTCGGCCAGGATGGCCGCCGAGATTTGCAGGATCAGGGCCATGAAGACGTAGGACATGATGTAGGGGAGGATGTCGCCGCGGATGATGCGGAAGAGCGAGTGCCCCGAGAGCTTGGACAGGTTGACGTGATCGCGGTTGCGTAGCGAAATCACCTGCGCGCGCACCGCTCGCGTCGTCCATACCCACGACGTCACGCCAATAACCACCGCGACGGTGAACGCCCCCCGGCTCTCCTGGCCAACGCTAAACGAAATCAGGATGAGCAGCACCAGCGATGGGATGACGAGGAAGATATTGGTGATGAAGTTGATGACGTCATCGACGGCGCCGCCCACGTAGCCGGCGAGCAGGCCGAGGACGAGGCCGATTCCGGTGGCGATCAAGCCTGCGACGATGCCGATGAGCAGGGAGACGCCGATCGCGCGCACCAATTGCGCAAACACGTCCCGGCCAAAGTTGTCCGTGCCGAGCGGCAGAATCCGCACATTCGGCACTTCGCTGATGTTGACGTAGTCCGTCTGCTTTACCGCCCCGGCTTCCTGCAGCGCACCCGACTCCGGCTGCCTCACGGCGATGATCGCGCCTTCCGTCGACAGCAAGCCCTGGATCGCATTGTTGACGCGCTGGAAATACCGCTGCCGCGCAAGGGTCATGCCCTTGACCTGCTTCGCGGGATCGTAATTCTCCGCCCACAGCGTCAGCAGCTTTTGCGCGTCAGAAATGTCGATCTGGTCTTCCGGCACCCCCGCCACCACCAACCATTCCTTCATCGCAACGCGGTCTTCGTCCTTTAGCTTCGCCGCGACGCGCTTCGCAGCCGCGCCGTCCAGGTTGAGCGTGTAGGTCGTCGGCGCGTTAATGCTGTCGTAGGCGCTGACATAAATCCCCGGCGGGAAGAATGTCCCTTGGGCGATAATCTGCAACGGCGGCGCCCGGAAGATCAGCGGATAGAGAATGACGAGGAGCAGCAGCCCCATCAAGATCACGAAACCCGTGACAAACTTGCCGGAGCTAAATGCCTGCCGAAAGGTATGTCTCATTGGCCGAATGTCCTCCCCCTGGCCGCGCTTGCCGGCGCAGGGCTAGTCCGACTGCGCCGCTTTGATGCGGGGGTCAATGAATCCGTACAGGATCTCGATGGCAAAGTTAGCGATAAGCGCCATAATCGTGATGATCAACGTCACCGCGGAGATGAGCGGGTAATCGCGTCCTGAAATCGCGGTGAGCAGCACCGTGCCGAGGCCCGGATAGCTGAAAATAATCTCCGCCACGAGCGCGCCGCCGATCATGGTTCCGATCGCGAGCGCCAGGCCCGTGATCTGCGGCAGCATCGCGTTCCGGAAGACGTACCGCGAAATCTGGTTGTCCTTGATGCCCATGAACCTGCTGTACCGCACGTAATCGGCGTTCAGCTCGTAGATCGCCATGGAGCGCATGCCGATAGCCTGCCCGCCGATGGCAAGGAGCACGATCGACGCAAAAGGCAGGATATAGTGCAAAAGAGCGGACCCGAGAAAGTTCACGCTGAGACTGGGGATCATGTCGAAGGCATACCCGCCAGAGGCCGGCAGCCATTTGAGGGTTGCCGCGAAGACCACGAGCAGGATGACGGCCATGCCAAACGCCGGCAGGTTGCTGATCAGAATACTGATCGGCATGGCAACCTTATCCAGGCCCCCCTTGCGGTACGCCGCAATCGCGCCCAGCGAGTTCCCCACGACCCAGCCGAAGATAATCGCCGGGAACTGGAGAACGACGGTCCACCATAACGATGCGCTGAGCACCTCAGCGACCGTGCGCGGGTACTGGCTGAACGAGTAACCGAAGTCGCCGCGCAGCACATTCCCCATGTAGATAAAGAACTGCTGAAAGAGGGGCTTGTCGGTGCCGAAAAGCTTGGTGTACTGCTCGTAGATCGCCTGCACGCCGGTCGAGTTGCTCATGCCCTGCGCCTGGCGGGCCACGATCGCCGCCACCGGATCGCCCGGCATCATACGCGGCAGGAAGAAGTTCAGCAGGAAGGCGGCGATCAATGTGATGACAAACCAGCCCGCCTTGTTGAGGAAATAGCGACGGTAGCCTTTCAACCCAGCACCCCCTCCAATTGAAAATTGAAGATTGAAAATCGAAAACTGGATGCCCGCGAGGGCCAAGGCAATCTTCGATCTTCAATCTTCAATCTGCAATCTCGTACTACTTCACCAACTCGAGGTTGTAGAGGCCCGCGATGCTCCAGCCGTCCGTCAGGTCGAGCGGCGGGACGGGCGGGTTCGTGCCATCGCCCTCGTGCGGGAAGCCGGTCCAGACCGACTCGTTGACAGTGTGGAACGACTGCGGGCGGTACATGAGCGTGAACGACGGCACGTCGGTCAGGTAGAGCTTGACCAACTCAGTGTAGGCGGCCTTGATCTCCGCCTCGTCCGTCATGGTCGGGATCGCATTGATCAGCTTGTCGGCCTCGGGGTTCGAGTACAGGCCCCAGTTGCCGTTCCAGTTGCTCGGCATGCCGATTCCGGCAGGTCGGTGTCGGACTTCGTCACGACGGTCTGGTACACGCCCCACTCGGGGTAGTTCGTGGTGATGTCGATGCCGATCTTCTTGCCGGCCGCGGCGACGACTTCGATGGCCGCCTGCCAGTCGGACCAGCCGTTGGGGCAGGTCGCGACGTAGGAGAGCTTCTTGCCGTCGAGCTCGCGCCAGCCGTCGCCGTCGGTGTCCTTGATGCCGGCATCGTCGAGCAGCTTGATCGCGCCTTCGATGTCGTTGCCCGCCCACTGCAGGTCGGCCACGGCGGCCTGGTCGTACATCGCCTGCTCGCCCGGCGTCGGGTTCATCAGCGAGCGCGGCACCTGGTCGAAGGTCGCCGACTGGTTCGTCATCGCGTTCGCGATGATGGTCGGGTAGTCAACCGCGATGGCGATCGCCTTGCGGACCGCCGGGTTGTCCAGGCCGGGGGACTTCAGGTTGTAGAACGCGGTCGGGAGGCTCGCGCCGATGCCGTAGGGCGGCTCGGGCAGGTACGTGCTGACCGGCAGGCCGTAGTTCTCCCACAGGACTTGCACGTTGCTGTTGAACTGCTGGCTGACGTCGACCTCACCCTGCGCCAGGGCGACCGAGCCCGCCGCGTTGTCCTTGTAGATCACGTGCGCCAGGTACTTCGGCGCGGGCAGCTTGCCCCACATGGAGGCATCCTGGCCCCAGTAGTTGTCGTCGCGCACGTAAATGACCTTCGTCTCGTCCGCGAAGAACTTGTGGTACGGGCCGGAGTACACGACGTCTTCCGCCGTGTCCGCAAGCAGCGCCGTGGCATCGCCCTTGACGCGCTCTTCCAGCTTCTCGGTCCAGGCCTTCTGGATCACGTAGTTGCTGCTGACATAGGCGTTGACGAGCAGCGGGTTCACAGCCGAACCGTTATCGCCCAGCTTCGCCTTGATGACGACCGTCTGCGGATCGACGGCCTCGATGGTGTCGATGTAGTCCATGTTGGCCGCGCCCGTCGGGGTGTTGTACTTGACGTGCGTCGCCCAGGTGTACGCGACATCCTCGGCCGTGACCGGGGTGCCATCGCTCCACTTCGCCGCCGGCTTGATCTTGAAGGTCAACTGCGTCTGCGCGTCATCCCACGCGAAGTCGCCGTCGGCCAGCAATGGGTAGACCTTGCCGTCCAGCATGTTGTAGAGATAAGGCGTCTCGAACATGATGACGCGCGCATTATCCTGCTGCGCAATCGCCATCGCGTTGTTGTTGCTGTTCGAGTAGGGGTTCCAGCCCACAACCGGGCTCCACTGCTGGCCGTTGAAGTAGAGGGTCTCTTCGCGCGGCAGCGTGTTCTCGTCGGCCGGCGCCGGGGTGGGGGTCACGACGACCTCCTTCTCGACGACCTTTTCGACGACCTGGGTCTGAACCTCGGTTACGACCTGGGTCTGAACCTTCTCGACCACTTGCGGCGCGGAGGTCACAACCTTTTCGACAACCTGCGGGGCAGGGGTGGCGCAGGCGCCCAGGATCATCGAGGCGATGACCACAAGCGCGAGCAGGAAAGACGCTTTCTTCATCGTGACTTCTCTCCTAATTGTGTGTTGAGGAATAAACAACCGTGGGATTTGAGAGCGCTCTTTTTAGTGGAGCAGTTCCACCTCCTTGTCACTCACCTCTCAGGTATGGGAAACGCTGACAATTGGCTAACCAGTGGACCACGTGGGGGCCATTAACGCCCATCCAGCGCTATTCTTGCCCCCCGCGTGCTGCAAATGGTAGCACGGTTAGGCTTTCTTGTCAATACCTGAAAATAGTTTTACTGCGCGATAGATAAAAGATTAGTGAAATGAGAGCGATCCCATAGAGCGCTTCCATAGACCTGGAAATCGCGCCCTTCCGTCCTAGGCCGCGCAGCCCAACATCGTGTACACTACGATCCGCAGCGCGCACGCGCGCGGGAAAATTCCGCGCTCATCAAAGGAGCACCCGGCATGAAAGTGGCCGTCTTCGGCGGCGGGTCGAGTTATACGCCTGAACTCGTCAAGGGCTTCCTCGACCGCGTCGACACCTTCCCGATGACCGAGCTTTGGCTCGCCGACGTCTCCCCCGAGCGCCTCGAGATCGTCGGCGGTTTCGCGCAGCGCATGGCTCGCGCCGCCGGCAGCCCCTTCGCCGTCCGCCCCACCACCGATGCGCGCGCCGCAGTCGAGGGCGCAGCCTACGTCACAACCCAACTCCGCGTCGGCGGCATGGCCGCTCGCCGCGAAGACGAGTATCTCGGCAAACGCCACCGCCTTATCGGCCAGGAGACCACCGGCGTCGGCGGCCTCGCCAAGGCGCTTCGCACCATCCCGGTCATCCTCGACATCGCGCGTCACATGCGGGACCTCGCGCCGGGCGCATTGCTCGTCAACTTCACCAATCCTGCCGGCCTCGTCACCGAAGCCCTCGCCCGCCACTCGCCCGAAGTCTCCGCGGTCGGCGTGTGCAACGTCCCCATCACCACCAAGATGCGCCTGTTGGAGTTGCATGAACGCCGGACCGGCCGCCGCCTCGACCCGCAGGCCGCCGAGCTCGAAACCCTCGGACTCAACCACCTCTCATGGCATCGCGGCCTGCGCTACGAGGGGGAAGACCTGTGGCCCGACGTCTTTGCCGCGTTCCTTGAAGAGCTGTCCGCCGAAGCCGAGCCCGAGTGGGACGCGCGCCTGGTCGAGACGCTCGGTATGATCCCGAACTACTACCTCCAGTACTACTACTACACCTCCCACAAGCTGGCCGAACAGGACGGCTGGCCCCCCTCCCGCGCCGAGCAGGTCATGGCCATCGAGGGCGATCTTCTGCGAGAGTACGGCGAACCCGACCGTTCCGAGCCGCCTGCGGACCTGATGAAGCGGGGCGGGGCCTACTACTCCACCCTCGCAACCCAGCTTCTCAACGCGCACTACAACGATCTGCGCGAGACCCACGTCGTTAACACCGTCCATCGCGGCGCTGTGGAGGGCTGGCCTGCCGATTGGGTCCTCGAGATGCCGGTCGAGGTGAGCCACGCCGCCATTCGTCCGCTGCCCGCGGCGCCCCTGCCTCACGCCTGCTACGCCCTGCTCGCCGCGGTCAAGTCCTTTGAGATTCTCGCCGTCGAAGCCGCAGTGACCGGCGACACGGACGCGCTCTTCCAGGCCCTGCTCGCCCACCCGCTCGGCCCCGAAGCGGATCACGTCGAGGCGGTCATGGACGACCTGCTCCGCGTCAACCGCGCCTACCTGCCGCAGTTCCGGGCGGACGCATGAGCTTCTACCTCGGCGTCGACGTCGGCGCAACAAAAACGCACGCTCTCATTGCCGACGAATCCGGTCGCGTCCGGGGCTTCGGCCGGGGCGGCCCGGGCAACCACGAACTGGTCGGCTACGACGGGCTGATCCGCGT
>JALOOB010000225.1 GCA_025454635.1 Anaerolineae bacterium | reverse complement strand
ATCATCTCGTGCGCGCGGCGGATATCGCTCAAGGGCATGACCTCTGAGACGATGGGGCGGAGCTTTCCGGCCTCGACCAGACGGGCGACCTCGGCCAGGGTCGGGCCGATGGGTGGCGCGCTGTAAACCATGGCCTGACGCACGCCGTGCGCCGCAGCGGCTTCCGGCGAGGGCTGCTGGATCAGCGAGACGAGGATCCCGCCGGGTTTGAGCACGCTCCACGAGCGCTCCTGCGTTTCCCCGCCAACCGTATCGAGGACCACGTCGACATCTTTGGCCGCCGCCTCGAAGGGCTCCGCGGTGTAATCGACGATGCTATCGCAGGACATCTCAAGGAGAAGGTCGGAGTTGCGAGACGTCGTGCCAATCACGGTCGCGCCGCGCTCCTTGGCGAGCTGGGCGGCGACGTGCCCAACCCCGCCACCCGCGCCGTGGATGAGGACGGTTTGGCCCGCGCCGAGCTGCGCCAGCTCGAACAGCGCCTGCCATGCAGTGAGACACACGTGGGGGAGCGCAGCCGCATGGATCGGGTCGAGTGATGCCGGCATCAGCGCCATGTCGCTGTCCGGCACCACAGCCAACTCGGCATTAGTCCCATCGCGCATGAGGCCGCCACGGGCGAAGACGCGGTCGCCCGTTTTGAAGCCACTGACACCCTCTCCAAGACCTTCGATCACACCGGCTACGTCAAGGCCGGGGATATAGGGCATGGGAAGCTCAAAATAACTCCGCACATAGCCGGCGCGCATTGCGCAGTCGAACGGATTAACCGATGTTGCCTCGACGCGGATCAGCGCCTCACCGGCGCGTGGCTCTGGGCAGGGCGCGTCTTCAAACCGGAGCGTATCGGGAGCGCCGTACTCGTGGATGCGTACCGCTTTCATAGTTGCGGGCATCGTGGACCTCCTCGCTAACTGCGCGGAGACAGGCGCATAACAGGCATCGATGGGAGTTGCAGGAGCCTGCTCCGAGACGAAGATCTCATCACACGGCGCCTTGCTGGGAGGCGGGGGGATGCTGCATGTATCGTTGAACTTTGTGATGTATTTGTATGTAGCTTGTGTTACGAAGTGGAGGTGTGGGGTCGCGGACAGCCGCTGCGCGGGGGCGGGGCCGCGGGCAGGACAACCCGAATCCCCTCGGGTAGTCCTGCCGGGTTTCTATGCGTTTACTTGAGGTACTGCATCTTCTTCTGGCTGTTCAGAATCCAGCCGAGGATGGCGACCGGGATGAGGTTGTAGAAGGCGATGCCGAAGCTGGGGAAGGTGATGACGCCGACGATGCCGCTGGCGACGGCCGCGGCCAGGTAGAGGTACAGGCCCCAGCGCTTCCAGTACCAGAGGGCAATTGCCGCGACGATCGTGGCGATGCCGACGCCGAATGCGGCGGCCCACAGCCACGGCGGCGGATTGTAATACTCGGATTTGCGGATCAGCAGCAGCGCGACCGTGTTGAGCACGCCGTGGATCGCCATGATGACGATGGCCGCGGTGAGCAACCCTCCGCGGACGGGCTTGGCGGGAACGACCGGCTTCGACGCGGCCTTCTGATAGGGGACAGCCGCGGCCGCGCCGCCGCTGCGCTGCGCGGATCTCTTCTTCGACTTGGACGACATAAGATGAGCGCTCCGTGGGTATGGGTAAGGCGCCGGGACGCGCCTGCAATAAGCATAACACGGAGATGCGCGAGCGCGCTAGTTCAGGTAGCGGGCTGCGCTATGCGCCCCACGTGAATGGAGCGAAGGCATCGGGGTCGGAGGGTGCACGCAACCGGACAGCCCCACCAACGTATAGCCTCTCGGAGCAACATCGAATTGAGAGGCTTTTTTATGAAGATCGTCTTTATCGTTCTTGCGGTCGTGGCTGCGCTGGCCGTCCTCGCGTGGGTCGGCCTTCGCATTCAGCCGAAGCCGTTTCCCGCGCACCGCATGCCTGGCGGGGCAGTGGAAACCGTGCCGCTGCCGGAGGGCCTGCCCAAGCCGGTCGACCGTTACTACCGGCTCATCTACGGCGATCGCATCCCCGTCATTACGTCGGCAGTGGTGACCGGGCGCGCGTCGCTGCGGCCGTTCGGGCCCGTGGCGCTGCCCGCGCGTTACCGTTTCACGCACGAGGCGGGCAAGAACTACCGTCACTATATCGAGGCGACGCTGTTCGGAATCCCGGTGATGCGCGTCAATGAGCGCTATATTGACGGGCAGGGCTTTATGGACCTGGGCTTTGCGACCGACGAGGGGCCGAAGATCAACCAGGGCGCGGCGCTGGGGCTGTGGGCGGAGTCGGCGTGGTTCCCGGCGATCTACCTGACCGACGACAGGGTGCGCTGGGAGGCGATCGACGACGACACCGCGTCGCTTGTCGTGCCGTTCGACGAGGGAAGCGAACGCTTCGTCGTGCGGTTTGATCCGCAGACTGGGCTGGTCGATTGGATGGAGTCGATGCGCTACCACGCGTCGGACAGCGCGGCCAAAGTGCTGTGGATGAACAAGTCAGAGGCGTGGACCGAACGCGACGGGCGGCCGTTCCCGCTGCGCGGCTCGGCGACTTGGATGGACGACGGCAAGCCGTGGGCCGTGTTCACGTTGGAGGACATCGTCTTTAATGCGGACGTGAGCGAGTATCTGCGGGCGCGCGGGCTTTAGGTCGAAGTGCGCTGTGAGATGCTGCGCGTTCCGCGAGGGGCGCGCAGCATCGCGTTTAGGCGCCGGTCAGGCGGCCTGCGGCTTCGGTCCGCTGCCTACCTTGCGCGGCTTGCTGGCTGCATGATGGGGTGGCGACGCAGCGCCTTCTTCGCGCGCCTCATGCTGCGATTCCTCTACCTGCGCTTCGAAAACGCGCAGCTCAGGCGGAACGGGGTCGCCGTAGGTGGGCGGCAGCCCGGTGAACAGCGACCTGGACCAGACTGCGATCGGCTCCCAGAAATCGCGGAAGAACGTGCTCTTCATGTGCGCCTCCTTGCGTGATGACGCAGAACCGTTCAGGCGAAACGCGACCGACGAGTGGTGGCGCCAACATTATACACCCGTTTACGCGCATCGCGCGCCACATTGCGCAAGGCTTCTCGTCCGCACCCACCGCGCAGACAACAAAGCCGTTGTTTCGCCTTGCAATGGTACCCTCGTTACAGATTTTTCCTCGAAAAACCTTTATTTTTTTATATACAAACATTCAACAGCGCCGACTCCTCCTGCGGACGGCGCGCAACCCCAAAAAGGAGCACACTCATGTCGTTGAAGCGGTACGGGCAGAAGCTCGTCTTCCTCGCCCTGGCGGCGATCCTCGTAATGGGCCTGCCCATCGTGGCCGGCGCTCAGGAAATGGCGAACGGCATCACGGCCCCCGCCGATGGCGCCACGGTTAAGGGCAGCGTCGAGGTGATGGGCTACGCGAGCGATCCGAACTTTAAGAAGTGGCAGCTTGACCTGCTGCCGGGCGGCGATCCGAATGCGGCGATCTTCCTTGCGCTGGGCAACACCGCGGGTGAGGTCGAGTACGCGTTGAATACGGTGGGCTTGCCGGATGGCGAGCATGCGCTGCGGCTGCGTGTCGTTCGCGACGACAGCAATTACAGCGAATACACCAACAAGTTCACCATTGCGAACACCGGCGCCGCGACGTCGCAGCCCAAGCCGTCGGACACCTCCCCGATGGCGCGCGACATCGTCGACACCGCCGCCAACTTCGAGAACTTCAAGACGCTGGTCGCCGCGGTGCAAGCTGCTGGCCTCGTCGACACGCTCAAGAGCGATGGGCCGTTCACGGTGTTTGCGCCGAACGATGCCGCTTTCGCCAAGCTGCCTGCGGGCACGGTTGACGGCCTGCTCAAGGACCCGAAGGCTCTCGCCAACATCCTGACCTACCACGTGCTGGCGGGTGAGGTGAAGGCTGCGGCGGTGAAGGACGGCCTCAGCGTCAACACCGTGCAGGGTTCGCCGGTCAAGTTCTCGATCATGGACGGCAAGCCCATGATCAACGGCGCGAACATCATCTCGACCGACATTATGGCGACCAACGGCGTGATTCACGTGATCGACTCCGTGATCCTGCCCCCGGCTGCCGGTGCGGCTGCGGCTGAGACGAAGCCTGCGGCGATGCCTGAGAACGGCATCATGGCGCCGAAGGCCGGCGAGACGGTTAGCGGCGAGATCGAGATCATGGGCCACGCGATGGACCCGAACTTCGTCCGCTGGGAGCTTGCGCTTCTGCCGGGCAGCGACGTGACTGCGCCGATCTTCCTGACTTCGGGCGAGGAACACGGCGACTTCACCTACACGCTTGATACGACGGGCCTGCCGAATGGCGAGCACTCGTTCCGGCTGCGGGTTGTGCGGAGCGATGGCAACTACGGCGAGTACTTCAGCAAGTTCGTGATCGAGAACAAGTAAATCGCGGATCAGGTTAGAGGGGTTCCGCCCCGGTTGCGCCAGAAGCGCGGCCGGGGCGGTTTTTTGTGTTCGCGGGCTAATTCGCCGGCAACGATTTGCCGAGCACGAGGTTGTCGATCTCCTCGCCGGGCAGCCACGGCTCCCACAGCGTGCTTCTCTTGCGCCCCAGCACCTCGAAGCCGAGTTTTTCGTACAGGCGCAGCGCGGCGACATTGCGGGACGTCGTGCTGAGGTGGATGCCGGGGACGGCGAGCGCGGTCATTTGATTGAGGCAGGCTTCGAGAAGCGCGCGCCCGAGGCCGAGACCGCGAGCGTCCGCGGTGAGATTGATGTGCAACTCCGCGGGGAAGCGGTGTTCGTCGATTTTCGGATACTCGCCGGCAAGGACGGCGCGCGCGGCGCGCAGCGCGTAGCGCCGCGTGAGCGGGCCGACGCGGTAGCGGAAGCCAACCAAGCCCGCGGCGGCCTTGAGCGCGGTCGCGGTCTTGCCGCGTTCGGTGGCGCGAGCGCCGGTGCTGCCAGTGAGATAGCCGACGACCTCGTCGTTCGCCACGGCGACCCAGGCGCACTGGGGCTCGTGGTCGAGATAGTAGGCGATGAAGAAGTCGGCCTGGAGGCGGCGGTCCTCCATGAAACGCTCGACCGGCTCGCCGAAGAACGCGGTGTCGGCCGCGATGCGGAGCACCGCAGCGCGGTCGGCGGGTTGGTAGGGGCGGACGCGGGCAGGCATCGGGCAGGGAACCTTCCTCGCCGTATTGTTCGCCTGCGACTATAGCACGCGCCGCGGCGCTGTCAACCCGTCACCCGGCTAGTTGAAGCGCGCGGCGCCACCTCGGAGGTCTAAATTGGGGGCGCTTAGGGGAGGGCGGCGATCGCTTCGGCCAGCGCAAGAAGGGCGGGGCGGTCCTCCGCGGTTGGCTCAACTGCGGGGCCGAGACCGTAGTAGGTGAGGCCGGCTGCGTCGTCGCGCACCTGGATCGTGCCGTACTTCGGCGCCAGATCGCGCAGCAGCGCGCCCTGCTCGGGCGCCAGGCGCGACTCAGACGGCGCGACGGTCTCCGTGCCGTAGCGGAGCAGGCGCCAGGTGTTGTCCGGCCGGTAGTGGACGGCCCAGGCGCCGCGGTCGTCGGTCCCGCGGGCAAAGACGCGCTGCGGGTGCTGCTGCCCCATCACCCACGGATCGAGCCAGGCATCCGCGCCGGCGAGCGCGACGAGACGGTAGTCGTCCGAGACGCGGTACGTGAGCGTGATCTCCTGGTAGGCGACGATGACTTCCCAGCCGGCGCGCGTTCCTGCGCAGCCGGCGCGCGGGAAGGTCGCGCAATCGTCGAAGTCTGTCGGGGTCGGCGTGATCTTCACCGACGAGTAGAACGGGTCGTCGAGCGCGAGACGGGCGGCAAGGTCGCCGGCGGTGACCTGTTCGAGCGGCGACGGGGGGTGGTTCGACACGCGCGGGCCGGGCGTGGCCGCGGGAGTGGCGGGAACTTCGGTTGCGGCCGGGCCGCGCGTGTCGAAGCGGAAGGCGTCCGCGGGGACGCTGCCGTCG
>JALOOB010000522.1 GCA_025454635.1 Anaerolineae bacterium | reverse complement strand
CTGAGCGACATGGCGCGGGCTTTCGAGATCGCGCGGTCGCAACTGGTGATCGGACGGACCGGCAAGCAGATGGATGCGCCGGTGCGCGAGTTCCTGTTGGGCATGGGCTACGCGCCCTACATGCTGGTGCCCTACATTCACACCGTCGGGCTGTTCGAGGCGGAGGCGCCGTTCTTCGGGCCCCGAAGCGAGGCAGCGCTGCAGCCGAACATGACCGTCTGCATCGACATCAGCCTGTTCGGGATGCCCGGACTGCACGGGGCCCGCTACGAGACGGGCTACGTCATTACGGAAGGCGGTCCTCAGCCGCTTGCGCCGTCGATCGACGATCTTATCCTGAGCCATTGCTGAGATCCTGAGCCATTGCTGAGATTCGCATTCGGACACGAGAGAGACAAAGGGAGGTAGTGCGCAATGTCTGAGCAACCTCGAACCCGCAAGGTCGACCGCCGGGAATTCCTGCGGCTGACCGCGCTCACCGGCGCCGGCCTGCTCGCCGCAAGCTGCGCCCCGGCCACTCAAACCGCACCCGCGCAGTCCACAGGGGGGGACGCGGCGGCTGCGCCGACCACGGCGCCGTCCGCGGGGGGAGCGAAGCCGAAGCTCCGCCTCGTCGTGATGGACTACGACCAGAACATGAAGAAGGACACCCAGGCGCTCGTCGACTCGTGGAACAGCATGGGCAAGAGCGAAGTCGAGCTCAACGTCGTCAGTTGGGCGGACGGCCATAACACGCTGCTGACGCAGATCAGCGGCGGGCAGCCCCCGGACATGGCGAACGGCAACGCCCAGTGGCTCGGCGAGTGGAGCGGAATCGACGAGGTGCTGCCGTTGAGCGGCGCGCTGCCGCAGGATTTCCTCGCCGCGTTCCAGCCGTCCGCGCTCAAGGCATTCACCGTCAACGAGCAGTTGATGGCGCTGCCCTACTTCCTCGACCCGCGCGCGATGTACTACCGGAAGGATCAGTTCGACGCGCAGGGGCTCAAGTCGCCGGAGACGTGGGACGACGTGGTGGCGGGCGGCCTGAAGCTGCATAACCCGCCCGACATGACCGGCTACGGCATGACGTTTGCGCGCAAGAACGACGACATGGACTACTTCTGGTACGCGTTCATCGGCGTCGACGGCGCGGACGGCAACAACAAGCTGTGGGATGAGAACAAGAAGAGCCGGCTGGCCTCCGATCAGGCGATCAAGGCCGTGCAGTGGCTCGCGGACCTCAACCTCAAGCACAAGATCACGAACGCGGACATCCCGGC
Organism: Anaerolineae bacterium; assembly: GCA_025454635.1. Taxonomy (GTDB): domain Bacteria; phylum Chloroflexota; class Anaerolineae; order CG2-30-64-16; family CG2-30-64-16; genus JALOOB01. The sequence goes on along the minus strand of JALOOB010000522.1, from coordinate 1,914 downwards.
GGCGGGCCGCGACGACGGCTTGCAGCCGCTCTTCTCCGCGGGCAAGCTGGCGATGCTCCAGACCGGCTCGTGGTTCCCGACCCTGCTCAAGCAGACCGCGCCCGACCTGCAGTATGCGCTGGGCGACATCCCGCTCTCCAAGCCCGGCCTCAAGCCGATCACGGCTTTCTGGCCCGACTGCGTGATGGCGTTCAAGAAGAGCAAGGACCAGGCCGCGGTCTCCGAGTTCCTGCAGTGGATGTTCAACAAGGAGAACCGCCTGACGTTCGCCAAGCAGCGGGGCGTCATCCCCGAGCGCATCGACGTGGGCGAGGACCCGCGCTACCTGACCAGCGACATCGAGAAGCACTTCGTCGCTGCGTTGCAGACCGCGGTCAGCGCGTATGACAGCCCGTTCCCGGCCAACCTGTACGACAACTACACGGTGGCGGAGACGCTGGTCGGCCGCGCGGTTATGGGCGAGCTCCCGGTGGAGGAGGCCCTGAAGCAGGCCGCCGCGGAGATCGACAAGAAGAACGGCGTGGCGTAAAACTCCTTGCCGCAGAGGACACAGAGCCCGCAGAGAGGGCGCGAGCGAGGAATGGTCCCGCTCCAGACTCTGCGGCCTCTGCTTCCTCTGCGGCTAACCCATCGCTCGGAGCGCCCATGACATCCATCGCAGAGACAATCGATCGCGAAGGGCTGACGCACGACAATGCGCCGTGGCTGCGGCGGTTGGCGTATGATCTGCGCGAGAACCGCGTCGCGTATTTCATGCTGGCGCCGAGCGTGATCGCGTTTCTTGCCCTGGTGCTTGTCCCCCTTGTCACAGTCATCCTCGGCGCATTCGTGCGCTCGGACGCGGTGGGGCGGTTGCAACTTGACCAGTTCCGCGCCATGATCGAAGACCCGAACATGGCGGGCGTGTGGCAGCAGACCTTCCTGTTCGTGTTCGGGAGCGTGATCCTGACCGTGCTCTTCTCGTTCCCGCTCGCGCTTATCCTGAACCAGAAGTTCCCCGGCGTGACGCTGGCGAAGGCGCTGCTGCTGCTGCCGTGGGCCGCGCCGCTGGCGATTACGAGCATGACCTGGCGCTGGATCTTCCACGACCAGCTCGGCGCGCTGAACTACCTGCTGCATCTCACCGGGATCACGCAGGAGAACATCGTCTGGCTTGCCAAGGCGAACCTGGCGTTTCCGGTCGTCACATTCGTGGAGGTCTGGTCGTCGATCCCCTTTATGACCATCACCTTTCTCGCAGGCTTGCAGGCCGTGCCGCCGCAAATCTATGATGCGGCCAAGATGGACGGCGCAAACCCCTGGAATGAGTTCTGGGACATGACCCTGCCGCAGATGAAGCGGGTGCTGATGATCGTCTCGCTGCTATCGGTGATCTGGGCGTTCCGCTCGTTCACGGTCATCTGGACAATTACGCAGGGGAATCCGTTTTACCGGACCGACGTATCGGTCACCTACCTCTGGAAAGTCGCATTCCAGAACCTGCGATTCGGGGAGGGCTTCGCCATCGCCTTCACCACCTTCCTGGTGCTCGTCGTGTTCAGCATCCTGTACACGCGGGTGTTGCGCAGCGAGGAGATGGGCTGATGCGGCGCCAAAGCATGACCGGTCTCTGGTGGCTCAAGTGGCTGGCGATCATCTTCTTCCTGATCCCTGTCCTGTTTATCCTGGTCTTTCCGTTTATCGTGATGATCTCCACGTCGTTCAAGACGCTGCAGGAGGTCAGCCAGATTCCGCCGACCTTCATCCCGCGCGAGCCGACGCTGCAGAATTATCGCGAGATTTGGGACATCATCCCGCTCGCCGCGCACTTCCGCAACAGCTTCCTGCTCGGCGCGGGAGAGGTGCTGCTGGTGTTTCTGCTCGGCGTGCCCGCGGCCTACGCGCTCACCCGCTTCCGCTTCATGGGCCGGCAGG
>JALOOB010000224.1 GCA_025454635.1 Anaerolineae bacterium | reverse complement strand
GGCAGGCGCCTGCGCACAGCCAACCAGCGCCAGGATCAGGGCCAACAGCGCGGAAGCGGCGCGCGCGTATCTGAATATATTTGTGAACGTTGGTATCACGCGGGCAAGAATAGCCGAGAGTCGAACGAGTGTCAAAAGATTCCGTGCCGTCTTTCCGCATGGTTGCAAGCAGCGGCAATAACTTCCGTAACAATAGTTTCGTTGTAGCACGAGTCTGTGCTGATAGAATCCACCGTCCTCTCTCGCATAAAGATCATTTGACTTTCTGCAAAAGATGATGTACAATCCTTATGCAGTTACATCGGTGCTTCTAACTCAATCCTGCCTGACATATCCCACTTCCTTCGCGCTACAGGGCTGCTAGCCGTTGGGAGATGCGCGTCTGCACCCACTAGACCTAGGAGAACGCATGTTCCGAGAACAGATACGCAAACATTACGACCATCTGTCTCGCAGTTACCGCCGGGTCGCTGACTTCATCCTCAGCGATTACCGTACTGCGGCGTTCATGACCGCCGCTGCCCTAGCAGATGCTGTCGATGTCGACACGACTACAGTTGTCCGTTTCGCTCAGCGCCTGGGATATCCGGGCTTCCCTGAGTTGATCGAAGATATCCAGGAACAGGTTAAGCTGGAACTCAGCCAGACATACGCCGCGCCGAGCGATGAGGGCGGGCTGTACGGCAAGGTGCAGTCGTTGGTGGCGAAGGACCGCGCCAATCTCGAGAAGGCGCTGGCGCACAACACGCCAGACGCTCTCGAAAACATCATCGACATGCTACGCGCGGCCCCGCGCATCGTGGTGACAGGTGAGTCGTTCGCCGCCCCGGTGGCGGAATCCTTTGCCGGCATCCTGGCGGAAGCCGGTCTGCCGGTGGTCTATACTTCGGGCGACGTCTACGACCGGGCTGCTGCGCTGAGCCGGGTGGTGCGCAAAGAGGTCGTCATCGGCATGACGCCCGTGGAAGGGGCGTCGGGCGTCGCGCGCGTGTTACGGTATGCGCGGAGCGAGGGCGCGATTACGCTGGCGTGCACGCCGAGCTTGAGCTGTCAGGCGGCGCGCGCGGCGGAGCATCTGCTCTACGCGCCGGGCGAAACCGAGGACAGTCTGCCCAGTCTCACCGGCCTGTACGCCCTGTGCAGCGCCATCGGTCAGACGCTGGCGCGGATGCAACCGGAGGCGGCATCCAAACGGTCCTCCGAGATTGCCCACGCATTGTCGGAGCTTTCATAGGTTAGGCGCAGCGCGTTGCCATCCGGCAGCGCGCTTGTCTTTTCGGCGCCGATTCCGTCTGTGGTAAGGGCGGCGCGCTGCTGACCACAGTCACCCACACCCTCGGAGTAAACATGTTCAGAGAAGGTATTCGCGCCCTGTATGGCCAGTTCTCCCCCGGCTATCGGCGTATTGCCGACTACCTGTTGAACCACTATCAGGACGCCGCATTCATGACCGCCGCGGAAATCGCGCGCGTCGTGGACGTGGACACGGCCTTGGTCGTGCGTTTCGCGCAGCGGCTCGGCTACCCCGGCTTCCCCGAATTGATTAACGAGGTTCAGGAAGAAGTCAAGCGTGATTTGCGCGCGGTGTACGAACCGCCGGAGGGCGATAACTCGCCGGCCCAGATCTATCGCCGGAACCTTATGCAGGACCGCAACAACCTCGACTACTCCCTGCTTCACTTTGACGCGGAGACTGTCGAGTGCGTGATCAAGGTCCTGAAGGAAGCGCGCCGGATCTTCGTCGCGGGCGAGGGCAACCTCTCCTACCTGTGCGAGGCGTTCGCCGCGCGGCTGGTCAGCCTCGGCTACAACGCCCACCCGGTTTCGCCGGAACTTGCGGGACAGGCTGCAATGTCTGTGACGCTGACGCCGGACGACGTGGTGCTGTGCATCGGCATGACCACCATGACACCGGGCGTGGCCGTAATGCTCAAGGTGGCCCGCGATGTGGGCGCCAAGACGGTCGCCATCGCCGGGTCTGCGACGAATTCGATTGCCTCGGTTGCGCAGTACGTGCTCTATGCGCCGGTCAGCACCGTCGGGCTGCTGCCGTCGTGGAGCGCGGGCGCCGCGACGCTGCATGCGATCTCGCAGGCGTTGGTGCTGTCGGATCCGGACCGGGGCGCTGCGTGGGCCGCGCACACGGACCACTTCCTGCGCATCTACTCGGACACGCTGCGCGACCAACTGTCAGACGTCCAGACGACGCTGAAGCAGATGGCGCCGCACAACGGCGACCGGTAAATCAGCCACCTAAGGGCCACAGGCGGGGCCATTGCGAAGACTGACGCGCGCCCCCACGCGCGTCAGTCTTCGGTTTGCTGCCGCGCGGGCGGGCTCACGAGCGCGCCCAGCGCCGCAAAAGCCAGGATGAACCCCAGGTAGTTCTCGTTGAGGAAGCGGGAGACGAAGAAAAAGGCGAGGAGGAAGAGCGCGTAACTCCAGAGCGCGCGGCCGAGCCAGTTCTCCCGCCACTGCCGCGCCAGCAGGGCGGCCATCAGCGGAACCCCGATCAACAACTCCGGAAGCCAGAAGGGCCAGCTTGCGAACCGGCTCTCGACCCAGCCTGCGGCGAGAACCAGGTTGGACGCGCCCCAGCCCCAGATTTGATACCCGGTCGGCGGCGCGCCGCTCGACCAGCGCCAAACGTCGTCAAACATCGCGCCGGGATTCCAGACGAGGTAGGGTCCGGTCACCAGGAGCGCGGCCGCCAGCGCGGGCCAGCCAAGCTGCAGGGCGCGGGCCAGCCAGCCACGGAACGACGCCGCTTCGCTACCCACGATCCACAGCAGGTAGAAGGGCGCGAGGAACCAGACCGTCGGCTTGCTGGCGCAGGCGAGGCCGAAAACCGCGGCCGACGCGATCTGCCAGGGCCGCGGCGCGCGCGCGGTTGTGTTGCGCTCCCACAGCCACAGGCTCAACACGATCCAGGCCAGCGCAAAACTATCGTTCTGCCCGTAGATGAGGTCGGACCCCATGATGGGGTTCAGCCCCACGATCATCAGCAGCAAGAGGGCGCGCTCGCGCGAGCGGGCCAGCGCGGGGAGCAACGCGAGGGTGAGCGCAAAGAGCAGGAGGTACACGAAACGCTGGTCGTACCAACCGAGCAGCGCATCGGAGAGCAGGCGGAAGGGCGCGGAGAAGAGGAACGTCCACGGCAAATAGGGGTAGTGATAGAGCGCAGTGCGAAACTCGTTAATGCCCCACTCGGCCATCGGCGTGTCGACATAGTCTTCGACGTACGGATTGAGCCCCCGCAGCAAATAGTCGATCGTGGCTTCGGTCTGAATGACCCCGCCGTCGTGGCTGTAACTTGCGGGGCCGCTTTGCTGCCGCAGGAGGACGAGCTTCAGGCTCGGCAGAAAGACGGTCAACGCGACGATTGCGACGATCAACGCGACTTTGAGGCGGTGGCGTCGGGCGGCGTCGCGCGCGAACTCGTCGACGAGGAAGTAGGCGAGCAGGCAGCCAATCGCCAGGGCGATCAGCAGCAGCGCGATGGGGTCGACCAACTGCTGCTGCGCGAGCAGCGTCATGGCCTGCGGCGAGAGCAGCCGGCCGAGGAACGGATGCGCGGCGACGTCGGCCTGGCGCATGGGCAGGACCGCGGCCTCTGCGAGCGAATCGATGCGGATGCGCGCGAGCGTGAGGATGGCAAGCAGCAGCGCGTCCAGCCGGCGGAGGATGGGCGCGGCGGGGCCGGTGGGTGTGTCCATAGCGCTCATTATACACGCACGTAGCTGGCATTCCTGCCGTCTGCCTTGTCAACCGTCTGCGCAACCCGTATAATGCTGCGCATTGCAACTGCGCTGACAAGTGGGCGGAGGCCAGCATGGACGAAAAGCTAGGCTACCTTTCGGACGTAGATTTGTTCCGCGATCTGTCCGACAAGGATATGACGGAACTGGACCGCATGACGACCATCACCACGGTGCCGAAGGGCCGAGTGTTTTACCAGCCGGAGGACGTGGGCGAGGTCCTCTTCCTCGTCAAGTCAGGGCAGGTCCAGCTCTATCGCATTTCGCCGGAAGGCAAGAAGCTGGTGATCGCGACGCTCGGCGCGGGAACGCTGTTCGGGGAGATGGCGCTGCTCGGCCAGCAGATGCACAACGCGTTTGCGGAGGCGCTGGACGACTGCCTGATTCTCGTGATGAGCCGCGCGGACCTCGAACGGCTGATCCTCAACAAGCCGCTCGTGGGACTGCGGATGCTGGAGATTACCGGGCGCCGCCTGAACGACGCGGAAGCGCGGCTGGAGGACATGGCGTTCAAGGGCATCCCCGCGCGCCTGGCTTCGCTGCTGCTGCGCCTCTCCGCGGAGCGCAACTCGCCCGACATCACCGGTTTGACGCACCAGGACCTGGCCGAGACCATCGGCACGTACCGCGAGACGGCGACCCAGGTGCTCAACGACATGAAGGCGCAGGGCTTGATCGAGATCGGACGCAAGCGCATCACGATCAAGGATCCGGAGAGACTGGCGGAAGTGGCAAACAGCTAGCCGATCCCGCGGCGGCGAATGTGCGTTTGACAACATATCGGCAGGCGTTTTAGAATGGTTTGAGTTTGCCACAAAGTACGCAATTCAAGTCAGCTTAATCCCACACTGACCCACATAGTCCAGGAGGAGCGCCATGACTCATGTCATCTTTGATCTGTGCATCCGCGACGGCGCCTGCGCAGAGGTCTGTCCGGTCGAGTGCATCGTTGCCGGCGAGCCGGAAGAGCAGTGGCCTTGGTTCTATATCGACCCTGACACCTGCATCGACTGCGGCGCATGCGTGCCCGAGTGCCCGGTGGACGCGATCCGGCCGGAAGAAGACCTGAAGGTCGAATTCCCGCAATACGTCGCGTCGATCGAGCTGAACGCGGACTTTTTCAAGAGCGGCCCGGGCTACTCCGCCAAGAAGTAAGCGGCCCTGTCGCAGTGACTCGAGCCCCTGCCCGCGCAGGGGCTTTTTTTCGAGGCGAGGCAATGAGCGAAGACCGGTCGGAGCGGCTGTATCCCAAGCGGCCGATGGTCGGCGTTGGCGCGGTGGTGGTGCGAGGCGGGGAGGTTTTGCTCGAGCGACGCGGCCAGCCCCCCGCGCAAGGGTCGTGGTCGCTTCCCGGCGGGCTGGTGGACGTGGGCGAGCGGCTCGAAGACGCGGTGCGCCGCGAGGTGCGCGAGGAGTGCGGCATCGAGGTCGAGGTCGGCCCGCTGCTCGGGGTGTTCGAGCCGCTGGTGGTCGACAACGACGGCCGCGTGCGCTACCATTACGTCGTGCTCGACTACCTTGCCCGCTATGTCTCGGGCGAGCCGGTGATCGGAGACGACGCGGCCGAGCTGCGCTGGGCTTCATTTGACGAGCTGGACTCTTATGCGCTTCTGCCCGCCACGCGGGAAATGATCGAGCGCGCGCGAAAGACGCTTTAGCCACAGAGCGCGCAGAGGAAGCAGAGGGGGCGTCGCCCTTCACCGCCTTTTTTCTCGGTGCGCTCCGTATCCCCTGCGGATATAAGGAAAATATGAACACACTGTTTCACCTGCAACTCGACGGCGAGAGCCTGACCATCGAAGACGTGGTGCGGGTGGCCTACGCGGGGGCCGGCGCGGCGCGGCTTGAGCTGACGCCGGCGGCTGAGGCAAAGGCGCAGGCTGCGCGGGCTGCAGTCGAGCGTTTTGTCGCAGAAAGCCGGATCGTCTACGGCATCACGACGGGTTTCGGCGCGTTCAAAGACCGGTTGATCCCGCCGGAGCAGGTGCGCGAGTTGCAGCGGAACATCGTCATGTCGCACGCAGTCGGCGTAGGCGAGCCCCTGTCGACCACGGTGGTGCGAGCGATGATGCTGATTCGCGCAAATACGCTGGCGAAGGGCCACTCGGGCATCCGGCTTTCGACGCTGCGGCTCCTGCTCGACATGCTCGAACGGGGCGTTCATCCGGTCGTGCCGTGCCAGGGGTCGCTCGGCGCATCGGGCGACCTTGCGCCGCTGGCGCACATCGCGCTTGTGATGATCGGGCTGGGCGAAGCGGAGTACGGCGGCGAGCGGTTGGCGGGCGCGGAGGCGCTGCGGCGCGCCGGCCTGGCGCCGGTGACGTTGGAGGCGAAGGAAGGGCTGGCGCTGACGAACGGGACCGCGCTGATGGCGGCGCTCGGCTGCCTTGCGGTGGTCGAAGCCGAGAACGTGGCGCTGTGCGCGGACGTTGCCGGTGCGCTGAGCCTTGAGGCGCTCTATGGCACGATGTGGGCATTCGACGAGCGGCTGCACCTGGCGCGGCCGCATCCGCGTCAGGTGGATTCGGCGGCGAATATGCGGCGGCTGCTCGGCGGCTCGACGTTTGTCCGCCCGCCCGAGCACCCGGACGTGCAGGACGCGTACACCTTGCGCTGCATCCCGCAGGTGCACGGCGCGTGCCGCGACGCGATCAAGTACGCGCGCTGGGTGGTCGAGATCGAATTGAACAGCGCGACAGACAACCCGCTTATCTTCTTTGAGCCGGACGGCGCGCCCATTGCCATCAGCGGCGGGAACTTCCACGGGGAGCCGCTGGCGATCGCGTTCGACTATCTGGCGCTTGGCATGACGGATCTCGGCAACATGTCGGAGCGGCGGCTGACGCGACTGACCGACGGCGCGAGCAACCGGACTGCGCTGCCCGATTTTCTCACGGAACAGGGCGGGCTCAATTCGGGCTTCATGCTGACCCAATACACCGCGGCCGCGCTTGCCTCGGAGAACAAGACGCTGGTCTATCCCGCGAGCGCGGATACGATCCCGACGTCGGCCAACTGGGAGGACCACGTCTCGAACGGACCCATCGCCGGACGCCGCGCGCGGCAGATCATCGGGAATGCGGCGCGGATCGTGGCAATCGAGCTGCTCGCGGCCGCGCAGGGGATCGACTTTCGGCGCAAGGTGATGCCGGACGCGCGGCTGGGTTGCGGGACGGGCATCGTGTATGAGATGATTCGGCAGCGCGTGCCGTTCATCGAGCGCGACGAGGTGATGCACGTCCGCATGGATGCGGTTCACGAACTGGTGGCAGACGGCAGCATCGGCAAGGCGGTCAGTGACGCGCTCTGCTCTTAACGCTTTTCAACACAAAGACACAGTGACACACTGACATAATGTTAGTTTGTCTTTGTGTCATTGTGTGATCAGTTTCTCTCGCCGCGCAACGACGCGCGGGACAAAGCAGCCAAAGGAGGCATGTTTCCGTGTTCAAGAACTTCGATGTCGCCGCAGCTTTCGTTCGCGAGAGCGGCATCCGCATGATCGACCTCAAGTTCAGCGACCTCTGGGGCCGCTGGCACCATGTGACCCTGGCCAGCAGCGAGTTCACGCCCGAGCTGATGTCGGCGGGCGTTGGCTTCGACGGTTCGAGCGTCGGGCTGCGCAGCGTGAAATCGGGCGACATGGCCCTGATCCCCGATCTGGCGACCGGCGTCCTCGACCCCTTCTGGGACGTGCCGACGGTTAGCTTCATTTGCGGCGTGGTCGAGGCGGACACCAAGGCCTCTTACTTCCGCGATCCGCGCGTCATCGCGCAGCGCGCGGAGGCGTATCTTCGGCAGACGGGCATCGCGGATCAAAGCCGCTGGGGGCCGGAGTTCGAGTTCTACGTCTTCGACAACGTGGCCTACGAGAACGGCGTCAATACGGCGTCGTACCGGGTGGACTCGGCGGAGGCGGACTGGCACAGCCCGGAGGGTGGGCTCGGCCACTATGTGCCGCTGCACGGCGGCTACCACGCGATTCCGCCGCGCGATCAACTGGCCGGGCTGCGAACGCGCATCGTCACCACGCTCGAAGAGATGCGGGTGCCGGTCAAATACCACCACCACGAGGTCGGCGGGCCGGGCCAGTGCGAGATCGAGACGCCCCTGATGACGCTGCTGCCCGCGGCGGATGCGGTGCAAATTATCAAGTACGTTTCCAAGATGGTGGCGCGGCAGTGCGGGCAGGCGGTCACCTTTATGCCCAAGCCGTTGTTCGGGGAAGCGGGCAATGGGATGCACTTTCACCAGCACCTGTTCAAGCGCGGCGTCAACCAGTTTTACGATGCGAAGGGTTACAGCCTGTTAAGCGACGCGGCGCTCTACTACATCGGCGGGCAACTGCTCCACGCGCCCGCGCTCCTCGCCTTTACGAATCCGTCGACCAACTCGTACCGGCGGCTGGTTCCGGGCTATGAGGCGCCGGTCAACTGCTTCTTCTCCACGGGCAACCGCTCGGCGGCGATCCGCGTGCCGAAGTACGCGACGCAGCCGGACGCGGTGCGCATGGAGTTCCGCCCCCCGGACGCCACGTGCAACCCCTACCTGGCGATGGCCGCGATGTTGATGGCCGGCATCGATGGGATCATCAACAAGGTCGACCCGCGCGAGCATGGCTTCGGGCCGATCGACGAGAACATCTTCAACTGGACGCCGGAGCGGCGGGCCGAGATCAAGGCGCTGCCGACTTCGCTGGGCGAGGCGTGCGAGGCGCTGCGCGCGGACCACGAGTTCCTGCTGGCCGGCGAGGTGTTCGACGACGAGATGATCCAGGATTGGATTAAGGCCAAGCTGAAGGAGCACTATGCGGTGCTCGAACGTCCGCACCCGTACGAGGTGCAGATGTATTTCGATCTGTAACGCTACGCGTAACGCGACGAAAGGGGATGCCATGAGCCGTGTGATTCGCGCGCCGCGCGGGACCGAGCTGACCTGCAAAAACTGGCTGATCGAAGCCGCGTACCGCATGATCCAGAACAACCTGGACCCGGAAGTTGCGGCCTACCCGGACGAGTTGATCGTCTACGGCGGGCGCGGCCGGGCGGCGCGCAACTGGGAGTGCTTCGACGCCATCCTCGACAGCCTGCGCAACCTGGAGCCGGACGAGACGCTGCTCGTGCAGTCGGGCAAGCCGGTCGCCATCTTCCGCACGCACGAGGACGCGCCTCGCGTGCTGATCGCGAACTCGAACATCGTACCGCACTGGGCCACGCAGGAGAACTTCGACCGGTGGGAGCGCGAGGGGCTCATCATGTTCGGCCAGATGACCGCGGGGAGCTGGATCTACATCGGCACGCAGGGCATCCTCCAGGGCACCTACGAGACGTTCGGCAGCCTCGGGCGGCAGGAGGGATGGGACGGGCTTAAAGGCAAGATCGTGCTGACCGCGGGGCTGGGCGAGATGGGCGGCGCGCAGCCGCTTGCAGTGACGATGAACGGCGGGGTTGCGGTTGTGGTGGAGGTTGACCAATGGCGCATCGAGCGGCGGCTGCAACACCGGTACCTGGATGTCGCTACGGATAACCTGGAAGAGGCGATGACCTGGGCGGAGGAAGCCGCAGCCGCGGGCAAGGCGCTCTCCATCGGCCTGCTCGGCAACGCGGCGGAAGTGCTGCCCGAGCTGGTCGCGCGCGGCGTCCGCCCCGACGTGGTGACCGACCAGACGAGCGCGCATGATCCGATGCTCGGTTACATTCCCGCGGGCATGACGCTCGAACAGGCCGCAGCCCTGCGAAGCGCGGACGCCGCGGCTTATCACGACGCGGCGATGCGCAGCATGGCGGACCATGTCCGCGCGATGCTGGCGTTTCAGCGCGCGGGCAGCATCGTCTTCGACTACGGCAACAATCTGCGCCAGCGCGCCTTCGACTACGGCGTTAAGGACGCATTCGATTATCCCGGCTTTGTTCCGGCGTTCATCCGCCCGCTCTTCTG
>JALOOB010000223.1 GCA_025454635.1 Anaerolineae bacterium | reverse complement strand
GAGATCACGCACCTTGCCATGTTGCGCGGCAACCCGATTATGTTGACCCGCGAGCAGATCGACGAGATGCAGTACCTCTATTCGCAGTTGTACGGCCAGGGCGCGGCGGCACGCGCCGTCGCTAAGCGAACGGTCGCCGTGGCAGAGGCCGCCTAAGCATGACCCAGCGGCTCATGCGCGCCGTCACCTTCCACGAGCCCGGCGGGCCGGACGTCCTCCGCTGCGAGGACGTCCCCATCCCACAGCCCGGCCCTGGCGAGGCATGCGTGCGTATTCACGCGGCGGCGCTCAATCGCCTCGACGCGATCGTGCTTAGCCGATTCTGGGGCGCGACGCGCGCGGCACGCTGGCTGAATACGCGGTTGTGCCAGTCGCCAACCTTTATCCGATCCCTGCGGAGGTCTCGTTCGTCGACGCAGCAGCCGCGCCATTGGTCTTCGCGACTGCATGGCGCATGCTCACAACGAAAGCGCAGTTGCGCGCGGGTGAGTGGGTGTTGGTCGTGGGCGCAGGGGGCGGCGTGGCGACCGCAGCGATTCAGATCGCGAAACTGCTTGGAGCGGCCGTGATCGTCACGACCGGCGGCGCCGAGAAGGCGCGGCGGGCGCGCGAGCTCGGCGCAGATGAAGCCATCGACTATCGGACGGCAGATGTCCCTGCTGCGGTCAGGCAAGTGACCGGCGGCGGTGGCGTCGATGTGGTGATTGACAGCGTTGGCGCGGCAACGTGGACCAGCAGCCTGGAATGCCTGTCCAAGGGCGGCCGGCTGGTGACTTGCGGCGCCACCGCAGGTCCGTTGACCGAGCTGGATCTACGCACCCTGTGGCGCAAGCAAATCACTCTAAGCGGGTCGACCATGGCGAGCGACGAAGAATTTCGCGCCGTCATGGCTTTGCTCGCGCAGGGGCGCTTGCGGCCCGTAGTCGACAGAGTGTATCCCTTGAGCGAGACGCGCGCGGCCATGGAGCATCTCCAGTCGGCGGCGCACTTCGGTAAAGTCGTCGTCGAGGTGTGAGCTCGTGTCGGTTAGAAGGAAAGGGGGTGGTTGGCAGCGCTAGAAGGGCTTCCGTCTCAACGCAGTAGTTCGCGGATTCCTCACGCGTCGCTGAAGGTCAGCGACCGTCACCCGGCAACAACGGGTGACGCATGGTCAAAGAAGCCAACTCAGGAGGAGCCACATGTCTCGGAAGCTGTTGACACTCTTCAGCTTAATGCTCATCGTGTCCTTCATCCTCACCGCGTGCGCCGCGCCGGCCCCCGCGCCTGCCGCGCCCGCCGCCCAGGAACCGGCCGCGGCCGCATACGACGCCAAGTGGGCGGCGACGCCGATGAAGGAGAAGACCACCGTCGTGCTGTCGGTGGAATCGGGCGCTCAAGAAAAGACCTTCCAATCGTTTGCGCCGCAGCTGCTGCAAGAAATGAATATCGACCTGCAGGTTGTTGCGCACCCCTTCTCCGAACAGTACGAAATCCAGCGTCTCGATCTCTCTTCGGGCGCGGGTCAGTACGACATCCTCTCTTACTGGCCGATGTACACTGCCGACTTTTACAAGTGGCTGGTCCCGCTTAAGGATGTTCAACCGGCCGGTCAGCCAGGAGTCGAGCAGGACCTGGAGATGACGGATATCCAGGACGGCTACCAGTGGGTCTATTCCTACAAGGACACGCAGTACGCCACCCATTACGACGGCGATGTTAAGCTGCTTAACTACCGCCACGACCTCTTCACCGACCCCAAGGAAAAGGAAGCGTTCAAGGCGAAGTATGGCTACGACCTGGACGCCAACAACCTGACCTGGGAGCAGTATCTGCAGGTGGGCGAGTTCTTCAACCGGCCCGACCAGGACTTCTACGGCGCCTCGGAAATCGCCGGCTTCCTGGGCGGCTTCACGCTGAAGGATCGCCTGCACGGCATGGGCGGCCATCTGTTTGACTACGAACAAATGAAGGGCCTGGGTGGCAAGGGTGCGACGGGCGAGTCGAACATGGACATCTGCATTAAGGCTGTCCAGAACGGTATCGACTCGTTCAACAAGATCATGCCGCCCGAGGCGAAGTCCTTCGAGTTCGAGGATGCGCGCAACCAGATCATCAGCGAAGATCGCGTCGCGATGATGATCCAGTGGCCGGACGTCTGGAAGTGGGCGAACGACTCGACTAAAGCTTCTGAGAAAGCGAACTGCAACGTCTGGGTGGCCGAGTTGCCCGGCTTCAAGGCAGCGGACGGCAAGATCGTCCACCGGCCGGAGGAGAACGGCGGCCGCGTCCTGGTGATCAACAAGGCCTCCAAGCAGAAGGAAGCTGCCTACAAGACCCTGGTGTGGTTCAGCAAGAAGGAGCGCACCAAGGAGCTCGTCTTCAACAACGACACCTGGTTGGACCCGTACCGGAAGTCCCACCTGGTGAAGGAAAACATGGGCGCGCTCGCGAAGGAGTGCCCGGACACGCAGCAAAACTACATCGACGTGATTAACGAAGGCACGGCGAACGGCTACCCCGCGTTGCAGATCCCGGGCGCGGGCCGCTACACCGAAGTGCTCGAACGCTGGGGTAAGAAGGCCTGGGCAGGGCAGACCACGGCGCAAGAGGCGTGCGCGAGCATCGCCAAGGAGTTCGACGAAATCACGGACGAACTTGGCCGGGATGCGCAGATCAAGGAATTCCAGTCATACGTGGACACGGTTCTGAAACCGAAGAACCTGTACCCTTGATGAGTCGACGCAGTTGACGCGCTAGCCGCAGGGGACGCAGAGCGCGCAGAGTCCTACGAATTCACACGTGATGCTCGGCAGTTTCTGTGTCCTCTGTGGCAGCGCACTCTCTCCCGTCAGACGAGAGGCCATGATCGGGAAGCGTGGAGGGTCAGTATGCAGACGCGTAGGTTAGGGTATAGCGATCTCAATTTGACCACGGTCGGCCTTGGCACGTGGGCCATGGGCGGCGGCGGCTGGCAGTGGGCTTGGGGCAGCCAGGAAGACGATGAGTCCATCGCCGCGATTCGCCGGGGCCTTGACCTGGGCATCAACTGGGTGGATACGGCCGCCGGTTATGGCTTGGGCCATTCGGAGGAGGTGCTCGCGAAGGCGCTCGAGGGCCGCCGGCAGGAAGTGATCGTGGCGACCAAGTGCGGCATGGTGTGGGACGAGAACGACCCGGACCGCTACGACAAGCCGCTGCGCTTCTGTCTGGAGCGCGACAGCGTGCGCCGCGAGTGCGAGGCGAGCCTGCGCCGCCTGAACACCGACGTGATCGACTTGTACCAAATCCACTGGCCGAACGACGAAGAGCATCTCGAAGAGGGTTGGAGCGCCATCGCTGACTTGATCAAGGAAGGCAAGGTCCGCTATGCGGGCCTCTCGAATACAAACATCGAGCAGATGGGGCGGCTGCAGGCCATTGCGCCCATCGCGTCGCTTCAACCGCCTTACAGCATGGTCCGGCGCGACATCGAGGCCGAAATCCTGCCGTTCTGCGCGGCGCACAACATCGGCGTGGTGGTGTATAGCCCGATGCAGGCCGGGCTGCTGACGGGCAAGGTCACGCGCGAGTGGGTGGCGAGCCTGCCCGACGATGACTGGCGCAAGACGAAGAGTTCCCACTTCCAGGAGCCGCAGTTGAGCGCGAACATCGCGCTGGTCGATGGATTGCGCGAGATTGCGACCCGCAGCGGGCGCAGCGTCGCAGAACTGGCGATCGCGTGGGTGCTCAGACGGCCGGAGGTGACCTCGGCAATCGTCGGCGCGCGCAAGCCATCCCAGATCAACGAAACCGCGGCCGGCGGAGACTGGCCGCTGAACGCCGAAGAAATCGCCGAAATTGAAGTCTTGTTGAACCGCAGGCAAGCGGCGACGGCCTAGCGTCCCGCCTGCCCGGCACGGGTTGAAGGAGCAGAAGTCATGACAACAGCGGCAACCCCTGCCCCGGCCAGCCCGGGCGCCGCGTCCGGCAGCGAGGCGCCCCGGGGACGCGCGCCCGGCGGCGGCTTGCTGAACCGTTTCCAACGGTATTTAGAGCAGCACGGCGGGTTCGGGTGGGCGCTGGTTGCGCCCGCGCTCATCCTCCTGGTGCCCGTAGTCATCGGCCCCACGATCTTCGTCGTGGTCATGTCCTTTATGAGGTACTCGCCCGGCGAGGCGATGCAGTTCGTGGGCCTCCGCAACTTCATCCGGGCGTTCACCACGCCCCGTTTCTGGCACGGGCTATACGTCACCGGGTGGTTCGTCTTCTTCAGCATCGCGGTGCAGCTCGTCATCGGCTTCATCGCGGCGCTTTCGCTCCAGCGAGTAGGCGCGCGGCTGCGCCGGTTCTCCATGGCCTTTTTGCTCATCCCTATGATGATCGCGCCGACCGTCGTCGGCATCCTCTGGAAGATGATCTTCAAGGCCCGTTATGGCGCGCTCAATTACCTCCTGGAGCAGATTGGCATCACTGGCCCCGATTGGCTCGCCAACAACACCGCAGCCCTGGCCGGGTTGCTCATCGCGGACATCTGGGAGTGGACGCCTTTTATTACCATCCTGCTTCTTGCGGGATTGCAAAGCCTCCCACGGGAGATATACGAAGCCGCCTACATGGACGGCTCGAAACCCTGGCAGGTGTTCAAGAACATGACTCTGCCGCTTATGAAGCCGTTCATTTTCCTCGCCGTCTTTCTCCGGCTGATCGACGCGTGGAAGACCTTCGATCTCATCATGGGCGTAACACGCGGCGGGCCGGGCGACTTCACGGAGAGCATCGCCTTCTACACTTACAAGATCGGGTTTACCTACTTTGAGCAGGGCTACGCGGCTGCGCTGAGCTTCATTCAGCTCATCGTGATCATCATCCTCGGCAAGATGCTCCTGAGTCAGCTGACGAAAGTTCGCGCTGAGAACAAGGCAACGGTCGAGTAGCTGACTCGCGGGGAGCGCAGCCGCTGGAGGACAGACATGGACCAGGCAAACAAGAAGCGCAATTGGGGCGACATTCTCGCGCATGTCGTCGTCGTGGTCCTGTTGATCTGGACCATTTTCCCGCTCTACTGGCTCATCATTACGGCGTTCAAGCCGCTCGAGGAGTTCATGACCTACCCGCCGACCTTCTGGCCGACGAAATGGACGCTGGACAATTTCTACGAGGGGCTAATCCGCCAGAATGGGCTGCCGGCGCTATGGGACAGCCTCGTCATTTCGATCGGCACGCTCGTCATCTCACTCGCCGTCGGCGTGCCGGCCGCGTACAGCATTGCGCGGTACAAGACCGGCGGTCCGTCCCTCGCCTTCACAATCCTGTCGTTCCGCTTTATGCCGCCAATCGTGCCGACTGTCGCGCTCTTCCTGATCGCCACCTCGTTGGGCATCCTGGACACCTACGCTCTGCTGATCCTCGTCAACTGCATGGCCGTCGTGCCTTTCGTGGTGTGGATCATGGCCGGGTTCTTCGAGGAGATTCCCTACAGTATTGAGGAGGCTGCTCAGCTTGACGGCGCAAGCTGGCTGCGGATGTTCTGGGACCAGGTCCTCCCACTCTCCGCGCCCGGCCTTGTCGCGGTCGGGCTGTTCGCGTTCATTTTCACCTGGAACGAGTTGCTCTTCGCCACCATCCTGACGGGGCGCAACGTCACTCCGTTCACCAAGATCGTGCCGGGAATCAACATCGGCCACGTCGAGCCGCATTGGGGCGCGATTGCCGCGCTCGGCTTGATCGTGATCATTCCCATCATCATCGGATCGTGGTACTTGCAGAAGTACATTGTCCGCGGCATGAGCTACGGCGCCATCCGCGAGTAATACGGCCAAAGGAGATACCCACATGGCAAGCATCCGTTGGGAGAACATCACGAAGGACTTCGGCCGCGTGGTTGCGGTCAAGGAGCTCAACCTCGACTGCGCCGACGGCGAGTTCCTCGCGCTTCTCGGGCCATCGGGCTGCGGCAAGACGACCACGCTGCGCATGACCGCGGGCCTCGAAACGCCTACCAGCGGGACGATCTACTTTGACGGGAAGCCAATTAATCACCTGGCCCCGCGCGAGCGGAACATCGCCATGGTGTTTGAGAATTACGCGCTGTACCCGCACCGGTCGGTCTACCGCAACATCTCTTACCCGCTGGAACTGCTGAACCTGCCGAAGGATCAAATCGATCAGAAGGTGCATCATGTCGCCAAGCTGCTCGAAATCGATCCATTGCTCAGCCGGCTGCCTAAGGAGATCTCCGGCGGGCAGAAGCAACGCGTCGGCATCGCGCGGGCGCTCGTGCGCGAGCCCGCCGCATTCGCGATGGACGAGCCGCTGAGTCACCTCGACGCG
>JALOOB010000222.1 GCA_025454635.1 Anaerolineae bacterium | reverse complement strand
CAGCAAGGTCGGCTCGTACGTCATGGACGGCGGCGACCTCATCCTGCGCCTCGCCGAGACGAACGACTCGATGATCTTCCGCAACGGTGGGCCGGCGGCTGAGGCCGCGGCTCCCCCGGCGGCAGCCACCGAGGCGCCCGCGGGCGCGCCGGCAGAGGCGGAGACGCCCCAATTGGTCGGCCCGACCTGGCAGTGGGAGAGCTTCTTCGACGTGGCGACGGGGAAGAACAGTTTTGACATCGCCAACCCAGAGAACTACACGGTGACCTTCATGGAGGACGGAACGGCTGCGATGCAGGCGGACTGCAACCGCGCGGCCGGGACCTACACCGTGAACGGGGCTTCGCTCACAGTCGAAGTCGGCCCGGTCACCCTGGCCGCATGCGGCGACGACAGCCGGGGCGCGCAATTCCTGATCAACCTGACCAGCGCCGGCACCTACCAGTTCATCGACGGCAAGCTGGCGATCGACCTTCAGGCGGACGGCGGACGGATGGTCTTCCGGGCAGCTGAGTAACGGCGCCTGGAGAACGCAGGGGGCGCAGAGAGTGGACGCGGAGACCGCGCACCACCTCTCTGCGCCCCCTGCGCGCGCTCGGGGTTAGTTCCGGGCGACTTTGTTCTCGGGCGCATGCCCGCGGAACAATACGCCGTGGCCGCCCTGCGATGGATGCGCGAGCAGCCACGCCTGGCTGTCGACTTCCTTCTCGCCCGGCAACGGGTCGCGGCAGACGTAGGCGCCATCCGCCTGAAGGATGCGAGCGCGCGTGTTGTTCGCCAGTTCGACGGCAAGCACCGCATCCCGCAGATAGGTCCGAATTGCTTCGTCCTTCACCGGGAAGACGATTTCCACACGGCGGTCCAGGTTGCGGGGCATGAGGTCTGCGCTGCCCATGTAGATCTCGGGCGCGCCCCCGTTGCCGAAGTAGTAGATGCGGCTGTGCTCGAGGAAACGGCCCACGATGCTGACGACGCGAATGTTTTCGCTGATGCCGGGCAAGCCAGGCCGCAGGCAGCAGATGCCGCGGATAATCATGTCGATCTGGACGCCCGCCTGCGACGCCCGGTAGAGCCGCCGAATCAGCCGGTCGTCCACGAGCGCGTTCATCTTGAAGATCAGCCGGCCCCCGCGCCCGGCGCGGGCATGCTCCGCCTCCCGCTCAATCAGGTCCTCGATTCGCTCGCGCATGCTGCCGGGCGCGACGAGCAGGCTGCGGTAGCTGCGCTGCGTAGAATAGCCGGTGAGCGTGTTGAACAGCTCGGTCGCGTCCGCGCCCATCTCCGGGTCGCACGTCAGCAAGCCGCAGTCCGTGTAGATGCCCGCGGTCACCGCGTTGTAGTTGCCCGTCGCGAGGTGCAGGTAGCGGCGCAGAATGCCTTCCTCTTTTCGCACCACCAATGTGATCTTGCTGTGGGTCTTGAGCCCCACCAGGCCGTAGACTACATGCACGCCCGCAGCTTCCAGCGCCTTCGCCCACCCGATGTTGCTCTCCTCGTCAAACCGGGCTTTCAGCTCGACCAGCACCGCCACCTGCTTGCCATTCCGCTGCGCCTCCAGCAGTGAGCGCACCACAGGCGCATTCCGCCCGACCCGGTACAGCGTTTGCTTGATCGCCAGCACCTGTGGATCGACCGCCGCAGCCTGGATGAAGTCCAGCACGGGCTTGAACGAGTCATACGGGTGGTGCAGCAGGATGTCGCCCCTGCGGATCGCCGCGAACATCTCGTCCGTGCTCTTCAGATCGCGCAGGACAGGCGGCACAGCGGGCACAAACGGAGTGTCCTTCAGATCGGGCCGGTTCATGCCGGCGATGCCCCACAGGCTGCCCATCGCGAGCGGCGGTTGCAGCGCGTAGACGTCCTCCGCCTCGACCTCCAGATTGTCCATTAGCAGGCGAACCATCGACTGCGGCATGTCGTGATCGACTGCAAGCCGCACCACCGGCCCGAACTGCCGCTGTCGCAACCCCTCTTCGATCGTCTCCAGCAGGTCGGGCGCCTCATCCTCCTGGATCTCCATGTCCGCGTCCCGGATGACCTGAAAGCTGTAACTTTCGATCACCTCATAGCCGGGGAAGAGCAGGCCGAGGTTCGCGCCGATGACTTCCTCAAGCCAGACGAGACGTTTCTCAGGCAGAACCGGCACTAACCGCGGGAGCGAGGTCGGCACCTTGATGCGCGCGAAGCGCTGCTCGCCGGAGGGGCCGCGCACAAGCACCGCCAGGTTCAGGCTGAGGTTCGAGATGTGGGGGAACGGCCGGCCGGGGTCGAACGCCAGCGGGGTCACGACGGGCAGCACTTCGTCGACGAAATACTCGCGCAGCCTGTCCTGCTCCTCCGGCGTCAACTGCCCGTAGTGCAGCACGTCGATCCCCGCGGCAGCAAGCGCAGGCTGCGAATCGGTGTAGAAGATCTGGCGCTGCTCCTGGAGCATGGGCAGCACGCGCCTGCGAATCTCGCCAAGAATCTCGCGTGGGCTCATGCCATCGACGGACGGCGTCGTGATGCCCGCGGCGAGTTGATCCTTCAAGCCCGACACGCGAATCATGAAAAATTCGTCGAGGTTCGTGCTGAAGATCGCCAGGAACTTCACGCGTTCGAGCAGCGGATGCCGCATGTCGCGCGCCTCATCGAGCACTCGGCGGTTGAACTCCAGCCAGCTCAGCTCGCGATTCAGGTACAGATTGTGCTCCTTAAGCTCGGGCGCGGGTGCGGACGGGGACAGTTCCGCCGTTGCCGCGGGAGCGCGGGAAATCCCGTCCTTTGCCGGAGGCGGCGCAGTCGGGGCAGCGGCCGGCCCAACGGCGAACTTACTGCCCGAATGATTGTCGCCGCCGGCAAGCTCGCGAGCGCGCGAACGCTCGGCGCGCGATCGGCGGTTGCGCTCTGTTGAACCGGGTACCTTGACCATCGAAAAGTTCCTCTGCGCTGGCGATCGAGACTACCGGCGCTGTCCGGCCGCGCTATTGTAAACGCGACACGCGGCGGGGCAAAGTTAAGTTTCTTTGACGGCATCCCCTGCGGCCTTATAATCGCGCGTAAGGTAACAGGAGGAGGCGTTCGATGATCCGCACCGTTCCGGAGACCACCGGCGAAGGCATTGAGCTGTATATCCGCACCTACTACTCCCTGCTGCGCAGCTCGGGCGACGTCCGCATCCGCTCGCTCGAAGAGACGCACGAGGGGATGAAGTCCAGCCTGCACCTGGGCGCGGAGAAGGAGGCATTCGACGCGGGCGCGTTCATCTACGCGGCGCTCCGGCTGCCCGACTGCATCTACGAGGCAAAACGGATTGTGATGGGGCAATCCGAGGAAGTATTCATGCGGGGCGGGCTGGGCGATATCGCGCAGTGGACGCGCGTCGACGCGCCCGCGCGGCGCCGCAGGATGCTCTTTGACGGCAGGAGCACGCTGGCCGCGTTCGTCTCCAGCGTGTCCGATATCGACGACCTCATCCCCTGCCTGACCGCCTACCAGATCGAGTGGAATAAACTGCATCGTCGCGTCGCCGGCACGCAGGTCGGACACGACATCGCGCAGGGCAAGACGCTGGCGACGGACGCGTTCGACGCGCTGCAGACCGCGCTCGGCGCGGAGCGCGATGACCTGCTCCGCCTGCAAGCCGCATGGGGCCCTAAGTGGGACGAGTGCTGGCAGTCCGTCGCCAGTCGCCCGCTGGACCTGCGCATCAACTCGCTGGCCAGCGGCTTCAATGACTACCGCAAGGCGGTCGAAAAGTGGTGGGACGCGCTCGTCGCGGCCGCCGACGGCGCGTCGCTGCTCGCCCGCCCCATCTACTTTGTCTCGTCGAACCCGCACAGCCTGACGAATCCGCTCTCCGGGTATACCCAGGACCAGCGGGAGGAGCTTGTCGCGCTGGCCCACGATGGAGATGGCGAAGGACTGGCCGCGGAGTGGGCGCGGCTGATGGCCGAAGAGGACGAGGGCCCGCGCACCAACTTCCTCTATTACATGCTGCGCCGCCACCTGCGCGGCCACGCGGACCGGGTCGCCGCATGGCACAAGGCGGAAGCGGGCGTCGGCATCACGCGGTTCGACGAGCCGTTCGCGCTCGACATCAGCGCGCAGGTGATCGAGCTGAACAAGCTCCGGCCAGAGTGCCTCGACGCGCGGCTTCAGATGCGCGGGCTCGACTTCCTCGCGGACAGCCCCGCGTTGATCGTCAACGTCGATTACCCGCTGGGCTTCGCCGCGTATCACCTCCTTTCGCAGGTGGCCTCATCCTCCGCCGACTTGCTGGGCGTGTACATCATGGGCAAGGCCGCCACGCTCAACGGCCGCGTGGGCGACGTCATGATCCCCAACGTGATCTACGACGAGCACTCCCGCAACACCTTCCTCTTTAAGAACTGCTTCCTCGCGCAGGACCTGGCCGACACGCTCCGCTACGGAACGGTGTTCGACAACCAGAAGGCTGTCACTGTGCGCGGGACGTTCCTGCAAAACCGGGACTTCATGAGCGTCTTCTACAAGGAGGGGTACACCGACCTCGAGATGGAGGCCGGCCCGTACCTCAGCGCGGTGTACGAGGACATTTACCCGCAGCGCTACCCGGTCAACGAGATCGTCAACCTGTTCATCAACGCGCCCTACGACATCGGTCTGCTCCACTACGCGTCTGACACGCCCTATAGCCGGCGATCCAGCCTGCTGAGCAAAAGCCTCAGCTACTTCGGCGTAGATGCGACCTACGCCTGCTCTATTGCCATCCTGCGGCGCATCCTCGAGGTCGAGGTGGCGCGCCTCATGCGTAAGGGCGGCTAAGGTCTTTGCCGCAGAGGACACCGAGGACGCAGAGGGCCGCAAATCGCCTGACTTGCGCTACAAAGATTGCGTCCTCCGTGACCTTTGCGGCAAAACAACGGGCTTGACAGACAGGGGCCCCGTTATTACACTCCCCTTCATCAGGGCGAGACAGAATGGCCTCGACCGCCCTCCCGGTTCCTCAACCCCCTTTCTTAGCGAGGGCTGCCCATGAACTACGTCCATCTTTCGCCGCACTTTCCGCCGAACTACTACCTGTTCGCCGTCCATCTCTCCCGCCTCGGCGTCAATGTGCTCGGGCTGTCAGACGAACCCTACGACCAGTTGCGCCCGGAGTTGCGCGCGGTGTTGTCGGAATACTACCGCGTCGGCGACATGCATCATTATGACGAGTTGCTGCGCGGCTGCGGATTCCTGGTCCACCGCTACGGCCGGCTCAACCGGCTCGAATCGCACTCGGAGTATTGGATGGAGACCGAGGCGCGCCTCCGCACCGACTTCAACATCTACGGTCCGCGCATCAACGACATAGCGGCCTACAAACGCAAATCGCTGATGAAGGCGGCCTTTCAGCGCGCGGGCGTGCCTGCTGCGCGGGGCCGCCTGATCTACACGCTGGAGGATGCGCGCGCGCTGGCCGCGGAGACGGGCTATCCGGTCGTCGCCAAGCCCGACGTGGGTGTGGGCGCATCCAACACCTTCTTCATCGAGGACGACGCCGGGCTGGAACGATTCTTCTCGGCCAAACCCCCGGTGGACTACCTGATGGAAGAATACGTCCGGGGCGACATCGTCACCTTCGACGGGCTGGCCGACCGCGACGGCCAACCCGTGTTCTTCGGCTCGCTGACGTACAGCCAGGGCCTGATGGAGGTGGTCAACCAGGACAACCACATCTACGCCTACGCCGACCGGGATGTGGCGTCCGATCTGGAAGTCGCGGGCCGCCGGCTGCTCAAGGAGTTCGACATCCGCGAGCGGTTTTTCCATTTCGAGTTCTTCCGGCTGCCGGACGGCCGGCTCGTGGCGCTGGAAATCAACGTGCGCCCGCCGGGCGGGATTGCGCTCGACATCCACAACTTCTCGGCCGACGTGGACCTCTACTGGGGTTGGGCGAACGTGGTGGTTAACAATCGCTTCGTCGAGTACACCCGCAAGCACTACTGCTGCTTTGCGAGCCGCAAGCGCAGCAAGGACTACTGCCACAGCCACGA
>JALOOB010000020.1 GCA_025454635.1 Anaerolineae bacterium | reverse complement strand
CCCCACCGCGCCCATGCTCACCGACGAACCGGAGTAAACTATGCCGCGAGAATCGAAGCTAACGTTGAATCAGATCGAGGCAATGCGCCCTGGCGCGCGCACCGCCGTGCGCACCTGCATGGGAGTCAAGCCGAGCGACCGCGTGTTCGTGCTGACCGACCGCGTGACAAGCGCGATCGGCCGGCTGCTGAGCGAAGAGGCTGCGGAGGCCGGCGCGCAGGCCACCGTGCGCGAGATCGAGCAGATCGGGCCGCGGCCGATGACCGAGTTGGGCGGCGACCTGCGCCGCGAACTCGAAGCCTTTCGCCCCAGCGTAACCTTCTACGCCGCGGCCAGCCAGCCGGGCGAGCTCCCGTTCCGCATGGCGCTGCGCGTCTTCCTCACGCAGGAACTGATGGTGCGCCACGGCCACATGCCGGGCGTGACGCCGCAGCTCATGGTGGAGGGGATGCGCGCGGACTACAAGGTGGTGGCCGCGCTGACGCGGGCCGTGTATGACCTGGGACGCGAGGCGCGCGAGATACGCGTCACCACGCCCGACGGCACCGACCTGCTGGCGCAGATGAGCCCGCGGCTGCGCTGGGTGCCTTCCACGGGCATCTACCACGAGCAGGGTCAGTGGGGAAACCTGCCGGAGGGCGAAACCTTCACGTGCCCTCATACGTTGGAGGGTACGCTGGTCGCGCACATCCTCGGCGATTACTTCAGCGAGAAGTACGGCGTGCTTGCGAAGCCGGTCATCTTCCACATTGCGGACGGACGGGTTACCGCGGTCGAGAGCGAGAACGCGGACATCGCGTTTGAGATCACGGAGTACCTCGACTCGGCGGAAAACGGCCGGCGCGCGGGAGAATTCGCCATCGGCACGAATGTCGGGCTGAAGAAGCTGACCGGCAACCTGCTGCAAGACGAAAAGCTGCCCGGCGTCCATGTCGCGTTCGGCAATCCGTATCCGCACGAAACCGGCGCGGACTGGACGTCCAAGGTCCATGTGGACGTGATCCCTCTCAACTGCACGATCGCCATGGACGGCCAGGTAATCATGCGACACGGCAGGTTCGACTACGACCTGCTGGGTGTGTCCCCGACGGGACGGTGACGTTGCGCTAAAGTGGGGCGGCGCAACGCCGCCCCCGCGCTGCTTATGGCAGCGAGCCGGTCCCTCCTATTGCCCCGTATCCTATCTCTGACGGAGGTTGCGAATGCAACTCCTCGCGTTTCTGTTTGCCGTTATGTTGACCGCGCTGGACCCGGCGCCCTCTGACCCGCCGCCGGCTGCGCTCGACGCCGCGCCGGTGCTCCAGAACCCGGGGTTCGAGTGCGGCGACGGATTCCACGACCAGCAGGGCATCCCCGGCATGGTCCCGAATGGCTGGACCGCGAAGATCCTGAAGGCGCCAGCGAAGGTGCTGAGCACGCAGTTGTGGGCCAAGCTGGGCGGCTGCGACCCGAGCGACATGAGCTGGGAGAAGCTCGAAGGGTATGACAGCCTGATTCTGTTGCCCGGAGAGGTGCTCTACAACCAGTACTTCGACGCGCCGCCGTATGACGTGGCGCTATGGCAGACGGTGAGCGTCACGCCAGGCGCCGATTACAGCCTGAGCGCATGGATGACAAGCCTGTGCGGCGGCAGCTCGTCTCCAAGCAGTTGCCCGCCCGGCGCGTACATGGCGAAAATGGCCGCGCTCGACCCCACTGGCGGCCAGAACCCGTCTGCTTCCGGCCTGCGCTGGGTGGAGGATCGTCGTCCGCACACGGAGGTGTACTGGGCAAACCTGAAGACGGCTGTCACCGCCAAGGCCGACCGCATGACGGTGTTCCTCCGCCTGAATAGCCCGTTCCAGCACCACAGCAACCACGCTTTTGCGGACGCGGTCAAACTCGTGCGCTCGCCGCAGGCAGGTTTCGCGCACGTCGGCGTGAGAGGCCGTTCGATCGCAGTGTCGTGGGACGGCAACCTCGGCCCGGACATTCCGAACATCCCCGCAAGCACGCACAAGGTTTCCTTCGAAGTGCAGGCGCGGCAGGGCGCGGGCGCGTGGACGCCGTGGCTCAAGGGGGTTGCGGCCGGCTCGGCCAACTACGACGCGGGCGGTTCGTGCAACGGGGAGGCCATCCAGTTCCGCATCCGCGCTTGGGCGATCCAGCCCTCGGGACAGCCCGGCTCGTGGCCTTTTCATGAGTTTGTGGGCGTCTGGAAGGAATCCGCTGCGATCTCGCTGGCGGGCACGGCGGCCTGCTCGCCCCGCGCGTACCTGCCCCTGCTCGCCCGCTGAGTGGACCGCGCCGCACCCGCTTTTTGACGCGGCGCGGGCGACCCGGTATACTGTTCATTCGGCGGCCGCTTGGCCGCCGAATCTTTTGCCTTGTTCCGGCCATGCAGGATACCGCATCCACCAATAAGCCCGCCATCAGCATCCGGCTCGACGAGTTCCTCGGGGGACCGTTCGACCCGGAGAGCGACGCGCGCCCCGGCAGCCGGCGCGGCCGGCGCCTCTTCTGGGCTGATGGACTCGTCTCGAACATCTCCGAATCGTTCGTCCTGAACTTCACCAATCCGTTTGCCTTGGCGCTTGGCGCGACGAACGCGCAAATGGGCATCATGAGCGCCCTCGCGAACCTCGCGGCCGCGCTGGCGCTGCTGCCGGGAGCGCGGCTGGACGAGCGTTTCGCGAGCCGCCGCCAGATTGTGGTGATGGCAAGCGTGCTCCACCGGCTGCTGCTCTTCGCCATCGCCCTCGTGCCGCTTCTGTTTCCGGGCGGCGCCATCTACGCGTTCATCGCGCTCGTGGCCGTGCGCTCCTTCTTCTCGCAACTGGGCTTCCCTGCCTGGTCCGCGTTCAGCGCGGACCTCGTGCCCGCGCGCATCCGCGGGCGGTATTTCGGATCACGCAACATCGGCCTCGGCGTGGCTGCGCTGATCTTCACCCCGCTTGCCGGCGCGCTGGCGCAGGCGATCGGCATTCCGATGGGGTATCAGGTCGGCTTCATTGTGGCGGGCCTGGTCGGCTTCGCCGCGACGGCCATCTTCGCGCGCATCCCCGAGCCGCCGCGCGAGCGATCGGCGGGCGTGGCGCAGGTGGAAGCCAAACAGCCGGTCTGGGCGCTGCTGCGCGCGCATCCTCGCTTCGCGGCGTTCAGCGCGGTTGCGGTGCTGTGGAACCTGTCCATCATGGTCGCGGGCCCCTACTTCAGCGTGTACATCGTGCGCAACCTTGGCGCCAGCCCGACTCAAATCGGCCTGCTCGCCGCTGCCAACAGCCTGTTCAACATCGGCGGACAGCGGGTGTGGGGCCGGGTCAACGACGTCAAGGGCGCGGCGTGGGTCATGGGTCTGACCGGCCTGCTGATCCCCCTGATCCCCGCGTTCTACGCGGTTGCCCCGAATCCGTGGTGGCTCATCGCGGTTGAGTGTTTCTCCGGCTTTGCCTGGTCGGGTTACAGCCTCGCCAACTTCAACCTGATGCTCGGCCTCGCTCCCGCGGAGCAGCGCGCTCGGTTCTCCGCAATCTACCAGATCGCGGTGTTCAGCGCCTCGTTCATCGGGCCGCTGCTCGGCACGGTGCTCGTGGGCATCTTCGACATCCGGCTGCTGTTCTGGCTCTCGTTCGCAGGACGCCTGATCGCCTCGCTCCTGTTCATGATCACCGTGCGAGTGCGGGGGAACTGACGTCCGCGCGAATTCTCGCGAAGTCCTTGCCGAACTGTCCACTTTGCGCTAGAATACACGTAACCATCCCTCAACTGGAGGCCCCCCGATGGATTGCCCGAAATGCGGCCAGTGGAACCCCGACGACAAGCGGGTCTGCTGGCGATGCGACGCCGAGCTCCCCCGGCCGGTCGAGAAGAAGGTAAAGAAGCCCACGCTGTTCCTGGGTATGCCGGTCTGGAGCTGGGTGCTCATTGTGCTCATGGTCGTCATCCTGTTCGCCGGGCAGTGTCTCGGACCCGTGTTGTTGAACCGGGGAGGGTGAGGTCGATCCCGCGCCCTCCGTTATCGCCGCTGCGCTCCTGCCCTGGATGGAGGTAGCGGCGCGCGATCTCCCCTGGCGGCGCGACCGCTCTCCGTATGCCGTCTGGATCTCGGAGGTGATGCTCCAGCAGACGCAGGTCGCCACGGTCATCCCCTACTTCGAACGCTGGCTGGCGCGTTTCCCGGACGTCCCCGCGCTGGCCGCGGCTTCCCTCGACGACGTTCTCAAGGCCTGGGAGGGACTCGGCTATTACGCGCGCGCCCGCAACCTGCGGCGGGCCGCGCAGGCGATGGTCGAGCGCCACGGCGGCCGCGTGCCGGCCGAGCGCGGGGCGCTGCTGGCGCTGCCCGGCATCGGCCGCTACACCGCCGGCGCGATCCTCAGCATCGCGTTCGGGCAGCCTGAGCCGGTGCTCGACGGCAATGTGCGCCGCGTCCTGTGCCGTATCTATGATGTGTCGGGTGACCCGCGGCTCCCCGCGGTCGAGGAACGGCTGTGGAGCTTGTCGGAGGCCGTCATGCGCGCCGCAGGAGAGGGCGCGGCGGGCGCGGTCAACGAGGGGATGATGGAACTGGGTGCGCTGGTGTGCCTGCCTGCGACGCCCGATTGCCCTGCGTGCCCGGTCCGCGAGGAGTGTCTGGCGTTTGCGCGGGGCACGGTGGCGGAGCGTCCGGCGCGCGCGCGGAGGCCCCAGACGCCTCACTATGACGTTGCCGCTGCGGTGGTGACGCGGGAGGACGGCCGGGTGTTGATCGCGCGGCGGCCTCCGGCCGGGCTGTTGGGCGGGCTGTGGGGTTTTCCAAGCGTCGCGGCGCAGGACGGCGAGGCGTTGGCGGCAGCGGCAGCGCGCGCGGTGTTTGAGCGGACCGGGATGATTGCGCGCGTGGGCGCTCAGATCGCGACCGTCAAGCACGCGTACACGCACTTCCGCATCACGTTAGCCGCGTTCGAGGCGAGCGTGGAGCGCGCCACGTTCGACGGCGACGAAGATGCGCGCTGGGTTTCGGTGGACGAATTGGACGCGGTCGCGCTGCCTGTCACCGACCGAAAGGTGGCGAGCGCGTTCCTATCGAGGACGAAGACCTGACAGGTTTGGACCGCCAGCGAAGCTGGCGCAACCTGCCAGGTCTGAGCGCAGCGTTAACTCTGGCGCCGCAACAACATGGCCAGCAGTTCGTCGAGCAGCGCGGCGCTGTTGCCGTTGCCCTTGGACGAGAGCGCCTGCAGGGCCGCTCGCGCGCGGGCCGTCGCTTCGGCGGCCGCCTCTTCCGTCGCCTGCCGCGCGCCCGCCTGGTCGAGCAGCGTCAACACCGCAGGCACGTTCTCGGGCGTAAACTCGGGACCGGCATACAACGTCCGCAGCCGCTTGCCGACGCCCGCGTGATTGAGCGCCAAGACGACCGGCAGCGACTTCTTCTTGGTGAGGATGTCGCTTGCCGTCGACTTCCCCGTCTGCTCCTCGTTGCCCCAGATGCCGAGGATGTCGTCCTGCAACTGGAACGCGCGGCCCAGCGCTGCGCCATACTCGCGCAGCGCCGCCGCCTCTTCTTCGCTCGCGCCGCCGATCAGCGCGCCGACCTCCGGCGCCGCGCCCAGCAGCGCGCCGGTCTTGCCCGCAATCATGGCGTAATACTCGTCCGCGGTCACGTCCAGCCGGCCCTCGAACGACATATCCATGTACTGCCCCTCGGTCAGCGCGAGGTTCATTTCGACGAAGCGGCGGAGCGCCAGCAGGACCGCGCGCTCCGGCACGCCGCGGTCGAGCAGATGAAAGAACGCCTCGTGCGCGATGCTGAACATTCCGTCGCCCACGTTGCAGGCGAGCGGGATGCCCCACAACGCCCAGGCAGTGGGCCTGTGACGCCGCGTCGGGCTGTTGTCCTCGATGTCATCGTGGACCAACGAGAAGTTGTGCAGCAATTCAAGGCCGGCTGCCGCGGGGAGCGCGGCCTCCGGATCACCGCCCACCGCCGCGCAGCCGAGCAGGCAGAGCATGGGGCGGATGCGCTTGCCCGAGGGAGCGGTCGCCGGCTGCAACTGCGGGTCGCGCCAGCCCATGTGATACTGCATGATTTCGTAGTGCCGCGCTGCGCGGGCGTTGCGTGGCTCCAGCAGGCGGCGCATCTCGCCCTCGATCTGCGGCAGATAGGCGGCGAAGGTTTCGGCAAGATTCATGGGCTAATCGATCCTTATCATGCGGTCGGGAGCGCGCAGCGCGGGAATGTCCCCCGCGCCGGCGCAGAACATCGCCACGCGCAGCTCCGACGCAAGCTGGTCGATGGTCTCGATCACCTGCTCGGGGCCGGATGCCGCGGCTTTCAAGAACGACGATGCGACGCCGACCGCCGACGCGCCGAGCGCAACGGCCTTCGCCGCCTCGATGCCCGTCCGCATTCCGCCGCTGGCAATCAGCGGCACGCCGGGCGCAGCCTCCCGCGCCATGATGAGCGACTCGGCGGTGGGGATGCCCCAGTCGGCGAACGCGCGCGCGAGCTTGCGGAACGCGTCGGACGTCGCGCGGTGATACTCGACCTCCGTCCATGAGGTGCCGCCCGCGCCGGCGACGTCGATGGCTGCCACGCCCACTGCGCGCAGGCGCCGGGCCGTCGCGGCGCTGACGCCCCATCCGACTTCCTTTGCGACGACCGGCACGCCGACCTCGCGCACCACCGTCTCGATCTTGCCGAGCAGCCCTGACCAATTCCAGTCGCCGTCTGCCTGCACTGCCTCTTGCAGCGGATTGAGGTGCAGGATCAACGCGTCGGCTTCGATCATGTCGACCGCGCGCCGGCATTCCTCCAGCCCGTAGCGATAGTTCAGCTGAATCGCGCCGAGGTTGGCGAAGAGCAGAATGTCCGGCGCGACGTCGCGCACCCGGAAGGTGTCCGCGGTCTCAGCCTGCTCGATGCCCGTCCGCTGCGAGCCCAGCCCCATGGCGATGCCGCGCGCCTGCGCGCCCTGCGCGAGGTTGCGGTTGATCACCCGCGCGGCCTCCGTACCCCCGGTCATGGAGGAGATCAGCAGGGGCAGGCGCAGCGTCTTGCCAAGCAAAGGGACGCAGGTGTCGATGGCCTGCAAGTCAAGCTCAGGAAGGGCCTGGTGAACGAGGCGGTAGCGCTCGAAACCGTTGGTGAGGGTCGGGAATTGAACGTTCTCTTCCAGGTTGATGCGGATGTGGTCCGCCTTGCGGCGATCGTGGGCCATGTAACCTCGCTATCGTGCGGCTCAGGACAGACGCAACTCTTGCGCTGCCGAGGTGTTATGCTCATGGGCCGTTAGTGAAACGCGGGACAGCTTCCGGCTGCCTGCGTGGCATCTTACCAGTCCGGCAAGGCGATGTCAAAGAGCATCGGAAAGAGCGTTTGACACTTGCCGCGCAACTGGATACAATCCTGACGATGTGTCCCTGAATGAACAGCTAAGCCCGGTCGGCTGCGCCCTCCAGGGCCGAACCCCTCAACCACAAGGAGAACTTCATGAACCCGGAAATTTACGCGAAGGTCAAGGAAATCATTATCGACAAGCTGAACGTCGACGAGGACAAGATCGTCCCCGAGGCGCGCTTCCGTGAGGATCTCAAGGCGGACTCGCTCGACCTCGTCGAACTGATTATGGCCTTCGAGGAGACCTTTGGCGGCACCATCTCCGATGAGGACGCGCAGAAGATCACCACCGTCGGCGAGGCGGTGATCTACCTGGAGAAGGCGAGCGCCTGAGCGGAACGCATACGCACTGCGCTAAGCCTACGCGCTGCGATGCTTACCCCGGCCCACACCTCGCGTGTGGGCTTTTTTGTTGCGACACACGATGGAACCGATCACAGTCCTGATCCTGGCCGGCGGCCGCAGCGCGCGCATGGGCCGCGATAAGGCATGGCTCCAGATCGACGGGCAGCCGCTGATCGAGCGCGTCGCGCGGCGGCTGCTCCCGCTCGCCGGCGAGATCGTATTCAGCGCCAATGACCCGGCGCCGTTCGCAGAGCTGATCACGCGGCTGCCGGTGGCCGCGCGCGTCGTCCCGGATGTCTTCTCCGATGCCGGCCCGCTCGCCGGGCTGCACGCCGGGCTGGGGGCCGCGCGCTTCGACACCCTCCTCGCCGTCGCGACCGATATGCCGTTTGTGAATCATGCCGTGGTCGAGCAGATGGTGGGGCTCTGCGAGGAGGCGGACGCCGTCGTGCCTCGGCTGGCAGCCGAGGGGTTCGATGCGCCGCAGCCCGAGCCGCTGCACGCGGTGTACCGCCGCACGTGCATCCCGGCGATCGAGGCTGCGCTGCTGGCAAACCGGCGCCGCGTCGTCAGCTTCCTGCCGGACGTGAATGTTTGTTATGTCGACGAGGCGGCCTTGCGGACGCTCGACCCGGAGCTGTCCTCGTTCCGCAACGTCAACACGCCGGAAGAGTGGCGGGCTATCGAACGCAGATCAGGTGAATGAGCGCTTCCCCGTAGGCGTCGCACGCGTCGCATCCGCAAAAGGCCATCGCCTCGCCCTTCCATTCGAACCGGCACATGAACTCGCCGTCCGCGTACATCAGGTCGTAGACCGGCTCGCCCTGCAGCGCCAGGATATCGTGGATGCGCTGGCGCAGCTGGCCTTCTTCGGGGAGCCAGACGGCTTCGGTCAGGTGCA
Source organism: Anaerolineae bacterium (assembly GCA_025454635.1). Taxonomy (GTDB): domain Bacteria; phylum Chloroflexota; class Anaerolineae; order CG2-30-64-16; family CG2-30-64-16; genus JALOOB01. The sequence goes on along the minus strand of JALOOB010000020.1, from coordinate 9,870 downwards.
CATAGTCGAGCGCCCACTCGGGCGTGCCGTGGAAGGTGACGGCAGGCACGCCGTGGAGCAGTTCGATGACCGTCGCCATGTCGTTAATTACGAAGATCCGGTCGTCCAGTTCGCGATCCAGGAGCGCAAACCGGTCACCCTGCGCCGGCTCCCACTTGACCCCGGCCTCCTTGAGGCGCCGCGCCATCTCCAAGCTGATCATGCCTCACCTCGCTTGTCCGCTTCGGCTCATTATCTCCCGTCGGCCGCGGCGCTGCCTGTAACGAAGAGCGCAAACGGCAAGCATTTTCCGCGACGCAAACCGCGATCGCTTGCTCAATTAGGTGAAGTATTGTACTCTTTGCCGCACGCTTTGCGTCAGACGACTGGCGGCCGGCGGATGTTCCGGCGGAGTCGCGCCCGGCGCGTCAACTGGTATCCAGCTAGCAGACGACGGGCAGGGAACGCGGCATATTGCGCAAGTATCGGTTCGGCCGGACAGTAAGCCATTGCGTCCGGCGGGAGGGTTAATGCTCCAACGGGAGAAAGGGGTCGCGGCCCCTCCTTCATCCTCGCTGCTCTCAGATCTGGCGGTGCTCTTCAAGGTGCGGATCGTCTTTCTGCTGTTGCTCTCGGCAACGGCAGGCGTCTTCCTGGGCGCGGGCGGTTGGCCAGGCTGGGGTGCGCTCTTGCTGACACTGGTCACCGGCGCGCTGGCCGCGATGGGCAGTTCGGCCTGGAACCAGTATCTCGAGCGCGAGAGCGACGCGGTGATGACGCGCACGCGCAAGCGGCCGCTGGTGACGGGCGCGATCGCACGGCCGAGCTGGGTGCCTTATGTGGCGACCGCCATGATCGCCGCGCCCGTGCTCGCCGTCTTGCCCTCGAATCCGGCGCTCGCCTTCTTCCTGACCGTCGGCGCGTTCATCTATGTCGTCATCTACACGATCTGGCTCAAGCCGCGCACACCGCTCAACATTGTGGTTGGGGGGGCCGCTGGGAGCGCGGCCGTGCTCGCTGGTGGCGCAGCCGCAAACGCGTGGAGTGACCCGGCGGTGATCGCGCTGGCGATCCTGCTCTTCTTCTGGACGCCGATCCATTTCTGGGCGCTGGCGTTGGTGTACCGCGAGGATTACGCCCGCGCGAAAGTGCCCATGCTTCCGGTCACTTCGACGCCGCGGGCTGCGGCGGGCTGGGGTTTGGTTCACGGCGTCGGCGCGGGCGTGGCCGGCATCGGCATGGCATTTCTGCCGCAACTCGGCCCGCTGTACACCGTGCCTGTGGCGATCATGACCGCGCTGCTGCTCTGGCAGAGCGTGGCGCTCGTGGTCGATCCGAGCAAGCGCCGGGCCTACCGCGTCTTCCACACCTCGAACTTCTATCTCTTCGTGGTGCTCCTGGCCGCGATCGTCGGGTCTGCGGCAACATTGCCCTGGTAAGAGTGCGCTTAGACACAAAGACACGATGGTATAGTTGGTCTTTGTGTCTCTGTGTTTACCGGTCGTAGCCCTCCGGGTGCTTGCTCCGCCAGTCCCACGCGCTCTTCATAATGTCCCGGAGGTCGGGGATCTGCGGCTGCCAGCCGAGCAGCTCGCGCGCGCGGGTCGCGTCCGCGACGAGGATGGCCGCATCGCCCGGCCGCCGCGGCGTCTCTTCGGCCGGGATGGGCCGGCCCGTGACCTCACGCGCGGCGTCAACCACCTCACGGACGGAGTAGCCCGCGCCGTTCCCCAGGTTGCAGGTCAGCGTCTCCCGCGCGGCGAGCGCATCGAGCGCGAGCAGGTGCGCAGACGCAAGGTCTGCGACGTGGATGTAGTCGCGGATGCACGTGCCGTCGCGCGTCGGGTAATCCGTGCCGTAGATCTTCACCTTCTCCCGCTTGCCGAGAGCAACCTGCAGCACGAGTGGAATCAGGTGGCTTTCCGGCTGATGGTCCTCGCCCAGCTCGCCCGTCGCGCCGCACGCGTTGAAATAACGCAGCACGCCGTAGCGCAGCCCGTGAATCTGCCGGTACCAGGCCAGCATCTGCTCGACCATCAGCTTGGTCGCGCCGTAAGCGTTCACCGGCGCGATGGGGTCCGTCTCCTCGATCGGTTCGTCCTGTCCCGCATAGACCGCGGCGGTGGACGAGAACACGAAGCGCCCCACGCCGTGCCGCACTGCGCTCTCGATCAGGTTGAGCGCGCCGCACGTGTTGTTCTCAAAGAACTTGCCGGGATCGACCATCGACTCGCCCGCTTCGATGTACGCCGCGAAGTGGACGATGGCGTCGAACCCCTCCGCCATGCAGGAGGCGACGTCCTCTTTGCTGCGTATGTCGCCCTGGCAGAATGCCGCAGCGCGCGGGATCGCGGCGCGGTGTCCGGTAGCCAGATTGTCGAAGACGGTGACCGCGTGCCCGGCGTCGAGCAGGGCAGCCGTAGTGACGCTGCCGATATAGCCCGCGCCGCCGGTAACCAGAACCTTCATGCGTGACTCCTCCCCCTTGTGCGCGCTGCGCCTCAGCGCTTCAAATTCGCTATGAATTCCTTACGAAACTTTGCGACCTTCGGCGCGACGACGAACTGACAATAGCCCTGATTCGGATTCCGAGCAAAATACTCTTGGTGGTAGGCCTCGGCAGGGTAGAACTCGTCGAACGGCGTCACCTCGGTGACGACCTTGCGGCCCCAGAGTCCTTTCGATGTCAGATCGGCGATAACCTGCTCCGCTGCCGCCTTCTGCTCCGGCGAGTGGTAGAAGATGGCCGAGCGGTACTGCGGGCCAACGTCCGCGCCCTGGCGATTCAGCGTAGTGGGATCGTGGATGGTGAAGAAGACTTCGAGGATCTGGCGGAAGGTGACCGCGGAGGGGTCGAACGTCACCTGAACAACTTCAGCATGACCGGTGCGACCGCCGCAGACTTGCTCATAAGATGGATGAGGGACCTGACCGCCGGAGTAACCGGACACGACATCGATCACCCCGCGCAACTGGTCGTAGACCGCTTCCAGGCACCAGAAACAACCACCGCCGAGGGTGGCAACCTCCAACCGGCCATTATCGGGCATGATAGCTCCTAAGCAGAACATTGATCTCTTTAAGAGAATGGTTACATGATCCTGTGGACTTTACCGCAATCGAGTATCCGAAGGATCATGTAACCAGCCGCGCGCATCGCTGCGATCAACGTCCGCCCTCAGGCTATCCCGCGTTCAGCCCTAGCCGTTCTGCGGCACTTCGATGAATATCGCCGTGCCACACCCGGGCGCGCTCGTTACGTCGAAACGCGCGCCCACCTCCTCTGCCCGTTCCCGCATGATGCTTAACCCGAGATGTCCTTCACCTGCGCCAGGCACGCGCTGCGGATCGAAGCCCACGCCGTCATCGTGAATGACGATGCGCACCGCATCGGGCCATCGCGCAACGGATATGCTGGCCGCTCGGGTGCCTGAGTGTCGGCGAACGTTGGAGAGCGACTCCTGGATGATGCGTAAGAGCTGCACCTGCGTGACCGGGTCCAGCTTGATGTCGGCGACGTCCTCCGGGAAGGCCAGATACACCTGCATTCCGTGAAGGGCGCGGTAGCGCTCGGCGTAATCAGCAAGCGCGCTCCACAGGTCGGTTCCCGGCTTCCCAAGGCCCCGCGCGCCCACCAGAAAATCGCGAATCTCCTCGTTGGCGTCGCGGGTCACCTCGATGATGCTCGAGAGATCTGCGTACGTCTCCTCCGGCCTTTCCGCTTCGAGCGAACGACGAGCGGAGACGGCGCGCACGTTGATCGAGGCAAGCGCCTGCGCAATCCCGTCATGCAGTTCACGCGCGACGCGATCGCGCTCCACGGATGCGGCGAGTGCGGATCGCTGGCGCTCAACCTCCGCTCGCGCCGCCCGGGTCTCGGTCACGTCAAACCAGACGATCAATTGCAGGCCCTTCCTGCCGGAAGGATCGAGGAAGGGTGTCACGGCGGCATCGTAGATGCGGCTGGCATCCAGGTCGGCGAAGGTCACCTCCACGTGCTCGCCGCCGCCGGCCAGGACGCTGCTGAGCAAGGCGGGCCAGGCTTTCAGCAACTCCAGGGCATCCCTTCCGATCACGTGATGACTGGGAACACCCAGGAGACGACGGGCCGCAGGGTTCGCGTCCACGACACGCCGCATCTCATCGAGCACCATCATGCCATGAGTCGTTTGCTCGACGAGCATGTCCCGGGCAACGGGCGCAACATCGAACGCGCGAAATCGCAGGACAGCGACGGTCACCGCAGTCAGCGCGATGATGCCCAGGAGCGACGACAGCCCGCTGCCGGCAGCGGGATTAGCTCGGAACACTTCCAACGGGAGCGCGGCCGTGAGGCACACGGCGGCACTCGCCAGAAGGCCGGCCTGCCAACGCATCTCGCCTGACCCGCGCGTGGCCGTGATCGCGAAAGTGAGGGTGCTCATCGCCGCGAGAGCGCACGCGTAAAGCATGCCCGCAACGCCGAGCCCAGTCAGGTTGCCTTCGAGCCGAAAGTCATACCAGAGTTGCTCCCATACTAAGTTGTGCGCGGAGTTAGTCAGTATCAAAACGGAGAAGCCAACGAAGGGAACCAACACGGCGACCCACAGCCAGCGGGGGCTGCGCTCCAGCCGTCCCGCGTACTCGATGGCCAGCCTGAAGCCCAGGAAGACGGACCAGATCGCCACGAGCGTCCACACCTGGTAGAGCAGCGTGCGAACCGCGAAAGAACCCGCGGTGCGAAGCATCGCCTGGAGGATAAAGAGAAGTGAGATGCTAAGTTGGCTGGCAATGAAGACGCGCGCGCCCCGCACGGACCTGCGCGGCCAGACACGCATTGCCAGAAGGACGGGCGCCGCGGCGGCTGCGAGTACGTACCACGCCTGCGAAACGACAGGAAGGCCGAACTGATTCATTCCAGCAACAAGAGTCTATGAGAAAAACGAAGTCGGACGAGCAACGGTTCGCGGAGGAGGTGGGGGAGCAATTGCGGCGCCGCGGCCCTTATGTAACGAATTTATTGTACACCTCATCATGGGGTTGTCAATCGTCAAAATGTGTAGTCATAAAAACGAGAATTGACGGTCTTACCACCGCGATATTGCTTAAGGAATCGCGCCAACGCGCTACGCAGCAGGAACTCCAAATGTAACTGGTTCGCAGGCATCCTGAGCGGAGCGAAGCGCCGTCGAAGGACACCTGCGACGCCCGCATCCTTCGACTGCGGCCCCTTGGGCCTCCGCTCAGGATGCTTGGATGACCACATTTGGAATTCCTGGGCTGCGCAGCGAATGAGTTGTTCGCGGCGCGCGACGGTGGTATTATTTGCCTATCGGAGTGCCTGCGATTCAGGCCGGCCGCCGGCGCGGACTCGCGCCACTGCGTTGGAGCAACCATGTCGCCACAGCGGATCCCACTCGTCGTCCACGTCACACATGAAGCAGGCGTCAAACTGGGAGGCATCGGCGCAGTCCTAGACGGCTTCCTTGCGTCCTCGGCATACAATGCCTCGGTTGCCAGAACGATCCTGGTGGGTCCGATTAACCCGTTCGACCTGGTGGAAATGGAGCGGCTCTTCGCTCCGGGTAACAAGCTCAAGGTGAAGTACTCGTCCCTGCACGGGTACGAATGGAACGACGGACCTGAGCAGGTAGTATCAGCGCTGCAGGCCATCGAGCAGACGATGAACGTGAAGTTTCTTTACGGCACGCGCGCTATTGCCGGAAGGGACTTCGAGATCCTCCTGGTCGATGCGGGCGGCATCGCCGGCTACGTCATCAACAGCTACAAGTTCTACCTCTGGCAGCGGTGGGGGTTGGACTGCGGCAAGCACGAAGGCAACTGGGAATTCAGCTTCTTCCTCAACGCAGGCGAACCACTCTACTCCGGGCTGCAAGCCATCACACAGGACATGCCGCCGGGCGTGACCCGCTACCTCATTGCGCATGAATGGCTCGGCCTGCCGCCGGTGTTCAGCGCGCTCCTGCGCGACGACAATTGCTACAAGACTATCTTCTACGCGCATGAGGTGGCAACCGCGCGGCTGCTGGTCGAAGGCCACGGCGGCCATGACACCCGGTTCTACAACGCGCTGCGCCTCGGCCGCGAGCTGGACGTCAGCCTGGACCAGGTTTTCGGCGACCACTCCTGGTTCTACAAGCACGCGATGGTGCTGCGCGCCGGGGTCTGCGACCGCATCCTGGCGGTCGGCGACGCCATGCTCGACGAGTTGCGCTTCCTCGGCGGAGTGTTCTCGACTGCGGCCATCGATCTGGTCTACAACGGCGTCCCCGCCGCGCAGGTCACGCTCGACCAAAAGCTGGCGAGCCGCGAGCTGATGCTGCAGTACGCGCAAAACCTGTACGGCTACCGGCCGGACTACATCTTTACGCACGTGACGCGCATGGTGCCGTCGAAGGCGCTATGGCGCGACGTGCGCGTGCTGGAGCACCTGGAGTGGAACCTCGCGGCGCAGGGCAAGAGCGCAGTGCTCTTCATCGTGTCGACCGCCGCACCGACCGGGCGCCGCGCGGAGGATGTGTTCCGTTGGGAAGCCGAGTACGGCTGGCCCGTCAACCACCGCGGCGATAACGGCGACTTGCTGCAGGACGAGGCGCATTTCTTCTTCCATGTCCTCGAACCATTCCATTGGGGGCGGCGGGCAATCAAGATTTGCCTGGTGAACCAGTTTGGCTGGGAGCGCGCCCGCTGCGGCAACCGGATGCCCGAACAAATGCGCTTTGCGGACCTACGCGCGGGCGCCGATCTTGAGTTCGGCCAGTCGATCTACGAGCCGTTTGGGATCGCCCAGGTCGAGCCGCTCAACGCGGGCGCGCTATGCGTGCCGTCGAGCGTCTGCGGGTGCATCGGCTTCGTCAACCGCGCCAACGCCGGCAGCGTCCCCGGCAACGTGATCGTCGGGGATTACGTCTACATCCCGCCCGACTGGCGGCTGTGGAGCCCGTGGGACGCGCTCCGCATCGACAGCGCGGTGCGCGACGGCATCGAGGCGCGGCAAAGCTGGGAGGTCAGCCAGAAGATCGCGGAGCGGCTGCCCCGGAACGACGAGGACCGCCACCGGCTGCTGGCAGAGGGGCAGCGTGTCGCGGGCGCTATGAGCTGGGACGTGGTGGTGGAGGATTACTTCCTCCCCGCGTTGATGCGAGCGAGGTAAGCCATGCGCAAAATCGCAGTCGCCCTCTCGAAGGGCGGCGTGGGGAAGACGACGACCGCTGTGAACCTGGCTGCCGGACTCGCGCGCGCAGGCCGGCGAGTGCTGCTCATCGACGTGGATACGCAGGGGCAGGCAGCCAAGCTGCTCGGCTGCGCGCCGAGCGCGGGCCTGGCGGAGGTGGCCGGGGGCGAAATGCCGCCGGAGCAGGCCATCTTCGCGGCGCGCGAAAACCTGGATCTGCTGGCCGGCGGACGCGGGCTGGCGACGCTGAAGCGCGTCATCACGCGCAAGGACTTCGGCGGCGAACAGACCGTCGCGGAGGCGCTCGCGCCCCTCGACGGCGCCTATGACTACGCGATCCTCGACACCGCGCCCGGCTGGGATGCGCTTTCGGTTAACGCGCTGTTCTACGCCGGCGAGGTGCTTGCGCCCGTGTCCCTCGAAATCATGACGCTGCAAAGCCTCCTCGATTTCAACCAGAGCCTCGCCGCGATCCAGCGCTACCACGGCGCGCTGACCCTGCGCTATGTCGTGCCCACGTTCTTAGATCGGCGAGTGCGCAAGTCAGACGAGATCCGCGCGCAGTTGGCGCGGCATTTCGGCAGCCAGTTGTGCGAGCCGGTCCGCTATAATGTCCGGCTATCGGAAGCGCCGGGCTACGGCCAGACGATCTTCGAGTACGCGCCGCATTCGCCGGGCGCGGACGATTACCGCGCGCTGGCAGGGAGAGTGATGCAAGATGACTGAACGGAAGCAAACGCCGGACGTGCTGGCCGAACTGCTCAGCGCGGACTTGCCGGCCGCGGCGCCGTCGCCCGCGCCGGTCGCCGCGCCGCCCAACAAGGTCGACGCGAAGCCCCAGCCCGCGCGGGAGACGAAGGCGCGCGGGCAGCCAGCCCGCGAGCCGCAGCCCGACAGTTGGGAAATCGAGATCGTGACGTTCCAGGAGCACCGCGGTTGGCGTCCGCGTTACGTCAACGGGGCCGAGGTGAGAGGCTGGCTCACCGGCTTCCTGGTGCACGAGTACGTCAATCTGCGAGGGGCCGAGGGATGGGAGCTGACGGCGAGCACTAACCGCGACCGTTTTTATGGCGCCGCGGATGGGCTCCAGTTGTATTTCAAGCGGCGGAGAAGGCAGGGGTAGCAGAGGAACTCCGACGCAGATGGGGCCAGGCGACCACTGGTCCTGCTCCGCCCCATCTGCGTTAGCGGCGTTCTACTTCCGGTTCATTTCGTAGACGATCTTCAGCCCTTCCAGCGTGAGCCATGGGTCGACGTGCTGGATGACACTCGTCTCCCGCGCGACCGCTTCGGCCAGTCCGCCGGTGGCGATGACCTTCATGTCGTCGCCCAGCTCCCGGCGGAAACGCGCCACCAATCCCTCGACGAGCCCGACGTAGCCGAAGAAGATGCCCGACTGCATCGCGTTGACCGTGTTTGCGCCGATTGCCTTCTGCGGCGGCGCGATCTCCACCCGGTAAAGTCTCGACGCGCGCGAGAAGAGCGCCTCCGCCGCGATGCCGATCCCCGGCGCGATCGCCCCGCCGAGATAGTCGCCCTCGCGGGAAATCGCGTCAAAGGTCGTGGCCGTGCCGAAATCGACCACGCACGCGGGGCCGCCATACTTCACCTGCACTGCCGCGCAGTCAACAATGCGGTCAGCCCCCACCTCGCGCGGATTTTCATACCGCACCTTCACGCCGGTCTTCACCCCCGGATCGATCACTAACGCATCCAGGTTCAAGTAGTCCGCGCAGACGCGGCGAAACACGCCCGTGAGCGCGGGGACCACGCTCGCAATCGCGGCGCCACTGACCTCGCCGGCGGCCACCCCGCGGTGCTCCATCAGGTGCAGCAGGGTGATGCCGTACTCGTCCGACATGCGATCGTGAACGGTTGCGAGCCGCCACGTAGCCGTTAGCCGGTCGCGATCATAGACGCCGAGCGTTATGTTCGTATTGCCGATGTCGACAGCGAGAAACATGGGTCCCCTTTGGAATGATTAAGATTGAAGATCGAAGATTGAAAATTGAAGATCGAGAGATAAAACATTGGGTCAATCTTCAATCTTCCATCTTCGATTTTCAATCATGGATCTTCCTAGCAGCAAATCTCCGATGCGCGCTCCGCGTGCCGTGTCTCCAGGACGCGGTTGCCCTCGCCCATGATTAACACGGTCGGCTCCCACACCTCCGGCAACGGCTCCTCCATCATCGCGTAGGCCATGATGATGACCTTGTCGCCGATGCTGACCAGGCGCGCGGCCGCGCCATTCAGCTCGATCGCGCCGCTCCCGGCCGGCCCCTCGATAACGTAGGTTTCGAGGCGATTGCCGTTTTCCACATCCACGACCTGCACCCGCTCATACTCGCGGATGCCGGTGGCTTTGAGCAGGTCCTTGTCGATGGTGATCGAGCCGACGTAATTGACGTTGGCTGCGGTCACCGTCGCGCGGTGAATCTTGGCAAATAACAGAGTTCGAATCATAGCACCCTCAATACCTGGCGTGACGGCCCCTCCGGCCTCCCCGCCTTAAGCTACTTCAAAAGCATATTGTCGATCAGGCGCGCGCGTCCCACGCGCACCGCCATCGAGAGCAACACGCCGTGTTCGGCCGCGCCAAGCTCGGCCAGCGTCCGCGGGTCTGCCGCGCTCACGTAGTCGACCTTCGCGAGGGGCTCGGCGTTCAGCGTCTCGAGCATCACCTGGCGCAGCCGCTCGCCCTCCCGCTCGCCCTC
>JALOOB010000221.1 GCA_025454635.1 Anaerolineae bacterium | reverse complement strand
GCGTCGCAGGTGAAGGCCGTCGAGGAAACCTGCAAGCACATCGCCAACATGGTCGAGCGCGGCTGGAACGTCATCGTGACGCACGGCAACGGGCCGCAGGTCGGCTTCATCCTGCGGCGCAACGAACTGGCGGCGCACGAAGTGCACAGCACGCCGCTGGACGTGATCGGTGCGGACACGCAGGGCGCAATCGGCTACATGATCGCCCGCGCGCTGGACAATGAGTTCACGCGGCGCGGCATCAAGCGCTCGGTCGCAGCGGTGGTGACCCAGGTGCTGGTCGACCGGAACGATTCCGGCTTCACCAACCCGACCAAGGGCATCGGTGGGTTCACCACTAAGGAAAACGCGGAGCGCTTCGAGGCCGAGGGCTGGATGGTCAAGGAAGATGCGGGCCGCGGTTGGCGGCGCATGATTGCCTCGCCCATCCCGCTCGAAATCGTCGAGATCGACGCAATCAAGACCCTCATCGCCAACGGCTTCATCGTTGTGGGCGTGGGCGGCGGCGGCATCCCAGTCATTAAGGACGAGCAGGGCAACCTGAAAGGTGTCTTTGCCGTCATCGACAAGGACCGGGCGAGCGCGCTGCTGGCGGCCGAGATGAAGGTTGACGTGCTGCTGATCAGCACCGCGGTCGAGAAGGTCGCGATCAACTTCAACAAGCCCGACCAGAAGTGGCTGGACACCATGACGTTGAGTGAGGCCAAGGAACTGTACAAGCAGGGCCATTTCCTGTCGGGCAGCATGGGGCCCAAGATCGAGGCGATCATCGCCTACCTCGAAGGCAATCCCAACGGCAAGGGCCTGATCACCGACCCGCCCCACATCGTCGACGCGCTGGACGGCAAGACCGGCACGTGGATCGTTCATGATTGAAGATTGAGAATTGAAGATTGAAGATGACGTCGCAGTCAATCTTCAATCTTCAATCTGTAATCTTCGATTCAAGGAGCCCGTTGTGGACCATGTAAAGTCGCTGAAGTGCCTGATCTGCGGCGCGGAATATCGGGCCGACGAGGTCGAATATGTCTGCCCGCATCACGGCGACGAGGGCATCCTCGACGTACAGTACGACTATGACCTCGTTTGCTCGCGAATGTCGCCCGAGTCGCTGGCGCAGGATCACAACTACACAATCTGGCGCTACAAGCCGCTGCTCCCGATCGAGCCGGAGAGCCCGCTCCCGCCGCTGACCGTTGGCTGGACGCCACTCTACCGGGCGGACCGGTTGGCCGCTGGGTTAGGGCTGAAGCACGTGTGGGTGAAAGACGACGGACGCAATCCGAGCGCTTCGTTTAAGGACCGGGCCAGCAGCATTGCGGTCGTCAAGGCACAGGAAAAGGGCGCCGGCCTTGCCGGCGGCAAGGTTGTGATCACGACGTCGAGCACGGGCAACGCGGGCGCGGCGTTGAGCGCGATCTGCGCCAGCGTTGGCCAGCCGAACGTTGTCTTTGTGCCGCAGACGGCGCCGCCCGCAAAGGTGGCCCAACTGCTCGTCTACGGCAGCACGGTCATGCTCGTGCGCGGCACGTATGACGAGGCGTTCGCCCTGTGCGCCCAGGCTGCGAAAGAGTTCGGGTGGTACAACCGCAACACGGGATACAACCCGTACATGAGCGAGGGCAAAAAGACCGCCGCGCTCGAAATCTGCGAGCAGCTCGGGTGGGACGCGCCGGACTGGATCGTCGTTTCCGTGGGCGACGGCTGCATCATCGGCGGCATCTATAAGGGCCTGTTCGACCTGTACAGCATGGGCTGGATCAAGAAGATGCCGAAGATCCTCGGCGTGCAGGCGGCAGGTTCTGCCGCGATGTACGACGCGTGGGTTGCGGGTGTCGACGCAATGGACATGAAGCCAATCGAGGCGCAGACGGTCGCGGATAGCATCTCGGCTGACCTGCCCGCGGATCGCATCAAGGCACTGCGCGCAGTGCGCGCGACTAACGGCGCATACGTCAAAGTGACCGACGAGGAAATCATCGCCGCGATCCCGACCCTGGCGCGCGGTTGCGGCGTGTTCGCGGAACCCGCCGGCGCAGCGGCCTATGCGGGCCTCGTCCAAGGCATCAAGGAAGGCCGCATCGACCCCGATGAGCGCGTCGTTATCCTGTCGACCGGCAACGGCCTCAAGGACATCGCCTCCGCGCGCAAGTCTGTGTCAGAACCGTATGTCGTCGACAAAGACCTGGCGGACGTCAAACGGAAGTTGAAGATTGCAGATTGAAGATTGCGGATCGCTCCCTGATATCATCTTCAATTTTCAACCTTCCATCTTCAATCTGCAGTGGAGACTAACATGATTGATCTTACCGTGCATCCTGATCGGCTCGAACGCGCGGTGCAGCGCGCCCGAGAACGCAACATTATCGTCCCGACCTTCAAGCAGATGATGAACCCTAACCTGGCGCCGGACAGGGTCAAGGCCGGGCTGAAGGACGTCGGCTTGTGGGACGTCAACCCCCTAAACCTGTTCCGCATCACGTGGAAGAACGAGCCGGTGGCGAAGGGCGGCGGCTTTGGCGGAGTCAACTACCTGGAACTGCCAAAGGCAATCACCGGCGTCGATGCTCGCATCCTCGTGCTGGTCGGCAAGTGGTTCCCGACCGGCGCGCACAAGGTTGGCGCCGCGTTCGGCTGCCTGGTGCCTCGGCTCGTGACGGGGCAGTTCGACCCTACGACACAGAAGGCCGTGTGGCCGTCAACCGGCAACTACTGTCGCGGCGGCGCCTACGACTCCGCACTGCTGGGCTGCGAGTCCATCGCGATCTTGCCGGAAGGCATGTCGCGCGAGCGGTTCGAGTGGCTGTCGAAGGTTGCGGGTGAGGTCATCGCGACGCCGGGCACCGAGAGCAACGTTAAAGAAATCTTTGACAAGTGCTGGGAGCTGCGGCGCTCCGGCCAGGACCTGATGATCTTCAATCAGTTCGAAGAGTTCGGCAACGTGCTCTGGCACTACCAGGTGACCGGCGGCGCGATCGAAGAGGTGTTGGAGAAGGAACTGCGCCCGGGAGAGCGGCTGGCCGGCTCAGTGTTCACCACAGGCTCGGCTGGCACGATCAACGCGGGCGACAAGCTGAAGGAGCTGTTCCCGGATAGCAAGCTGGCGGCCTCCGAGGCGCTGCAGTGCCCGACGCTGCTGGCGAATGGCTTCGGCGCGCATCGCATTGAGGGGATCGGCGACAAGCACGTGCCGTGGATCCACAACGTCAAGAACACCGATATGGTGATGGCCGTAGACGACGAAGTGCCCGTGCAGATGATTCGCCTGTTCAACGAGCCGGAAGGCAAGAAGTACCTGGCGCAGATGGGCGTGGATCAGGGATTGATCGACCAGTTGCATCTGATCGGCATCTCGGGCGCTGCCAACATCGCTTCGGCGATCAAGATGGCGAAATGGTACGAGTGGGGCGAGGGCGACGTGGTTGCCACCGTCCTGACCGACTCGATGGAGCTGTACTGCAGCCGGTTGGCCGAGCTGACCGAAGAGCGCGGGGAGTACACCGCGCGCGACGCGGCGGTGGGCTATCACCAGCACATCCAGGGCCTGAGCACCGACTACACCGAAGAGCTGACCTACCCTGATCGCAAGCGGGTGCACAACCTGAAATACTACACCTGGGTCGAGCAGCAGGGCAAGACCTACGAAGAAATCCAGGCGCAGTGGTACCAGAAGGACTACTGGACCTGCGTGCATGGCCAGATGGAGCAGATCGACGCGTTGATCGAGGAGTTCAACGCAAAGGTCGGGCTGCTGTAAGCTAACCGAGTAAAGCGCGGGCGCCGGCATATCGCGGCGCCCGCGCGGCCGGTCGTTGCCCTCATCGGGCGTTTTCTGCCGCAACAGACTGGATCCCTCGTTCGTTACTCGCGTTTCAGCAAGAGGAATGGTGGGCAATGTCGCGCATCGAGTTCACTCGCACCACCCCGGACGGACAGGAACTCTATCATCAAGGCTGGGCGCCAGACGCCGAACCCAAAGCCGTGCTCTGCCTCGTTCACGGGCTGGGTGAGCATTCGGGCCGTTACGCGCACGTAGGCTCGGTACTCAACGAGGCAGGCTATTCGCTGCTCGGCTTTGATCAGCGAGGTCACGGCAAGACGCCCGGGAAGCGCGGCGTGACTCCACCGTTTGAGCGGCTCATGGACGATATTGGCCTGGTGTTGGACCAGGCAGCACAGCGGTTTCCCGGCCGGCCACGCTTCCTCTATGGTCACAGCATGGGCGGGAATTGGGTCCTCAACTATGCGCTGCGCTGCCAGCCCCATACGGGCAGCCGCGCGCTGACAGGCGTGATCTCCACCAGCCCGGGTCTGCGCACCGCGTTCAAACCGCCCGCGGCGAAGCTGTTCGCGGGGAAGATCCTTTATAAATTGGCGCCGGACTTCGTGCTGCCGAACGGGCTGGAGCTCGAAGGGATTTCGCGCGACGAAGAAATCATCAGGATTTATAAGAGCGATCCACTGGTCCATGACAAGATGTCCGCGCGGCTCGGCCTGGATATTCTCCAGCAGGGCGAATGGGCCATCGAACACGCAGGCGAATTTCCGTCCATCCCGCTGTTGCTCGTTCATGGGGCTTGTGACCGACTCACCTCGGCGCCGGCGACGCAGGAGTTCGCGAGCAAGGCTGAACTTGCCTCGAGCCAGCCGAACGTAACTCTCAAAATCTGGCCGGAGTGCTACCACGAAACCCATAATGACCCGGAGAAAGCCGAGGTCATTGGATTCATGATCGATTGGTTGAACGCGGAATTGAAGATCGAGAATTGAAGATTGGGGTTCATCTTCCAGCTTCTATGCTTGGTCTTCCATTCTACCTAAGGAGTAGAGCATGTCTGACCTGTTGCGGCCTCAGCCGTTTGGCACGTTACTCAAGCGCATCCTGAAGGAATACGAGTCCACGGACTCTATCTTTGGGATTCACAAGTCGTTCTTCTACACCCCGCGCGCCGGCGCGCCCTACGCGGTTGCCGATTTCTTCGGCGACGGCCGCGGGACTCGGCTGGCGACGCCCATCGGCCCGTCCGCCGGCCCGCACACCCAGCTCAGCCAAAACATCGTCGCGGCGTGGCTGTGCGGCGGCCGCTTCATCGAGCTCAAGACCGTCCAGATCATGGACGAGTTGGAAATCCCGCGGCCCTGCATCGACATGGAGGACGAGGGGTACAACGTCGAGTGGTCGCAGGAGCTCAAGCTGGAGGAATCCGCCCAGGAGTACATCAACGCCTGGGCGCTCCTGCATATCCTGCCGGATGTGCTCGGCTGGAAGACGAGCGGCTCGCAGCCGGTTGGTACGGACGGCACCATCTTTGACATGAGCGTCGGCTACAACCTCGCGGGGATCACCAGCCCGCGCATGGTCGAGTTCATGGACAAGATGGTCGATGCGGGGCCGCAGTTATACGAAATCAAGGAAACCTTGCGCCGCGACTTCCCGCAGTTTGCCGACATCGAAGTCCCCACACGCATGGTCACGAGCATGACGCTCTCCACTATGCACGGCTGCCCGCCGGACGAGATCGAGCGCATCGCCAAGTACATGCTCGAAGAGCGCAAACTGCACACAATCGTCAAGATGAACCCGACGCTGCTGGGCAAGGAGCAGGTGCTCGACATCCTGCATCGCCACCTCGGCTTCACGGGCATTCATATCCCAGATTCGGTATTCGAGCACGACCTGGCCTATCCGAAGGCCCTCGAACTGATCCGCAGCCTGAAGCCGTACGCGGCCGAGCGCGGGCTTGCGTTCGGCGTGAAGCTGAGCAACACGCTCGCGATGGCGAACCATCGCCAGGTCATGCCGGGCGAAGAGATGTACATGTCGGGTCGCGCGCTGTACCCGGTCACCATGAATCTGTTCAACAAACTGGCGCACGAGTTCAATGGCGACCTGCGCGTATCCTACTCCGCGGGCGCGGATGCGCTCAACACCGCTACGATCCTCAAATGCGGCGCGGCGCCGGTCACTTCGTGCTCTGACCTGCTCAAGCCGGGCGGCTATGCGCGCTTCGGCCAGTACCTCGAGAACCTATCCGCAGAGATGGAAGCCGCGGGCGC
>JALOOB010000019.1 GCA_025454635.1 Anaerolineae bacterium | reverse complement strand
TGCGCGGACTTGTCGAGCCGGCCGCGCTCGAAATCGTAGCCGATGGCGCGCGCCACTTCGAGCCCGAACGCCCACTGCTCCGCTTCGCCGAACGTCTGCTTGAGACAGGCATCGTCGACCGGCGCGCGGGACGTGACCTCCTCCACAAGGGGCGCGAGCCGCCCGCGCAACTGCTCGAACAGTGGGCGGACGGTCCCCACCGTCATCCCGTAGTCGTTGAAGTCGATGAGCGGGTCCATGATGTGTTCGTAGGGCGCGAAGAACTCGGCGGTGCGCCGGCTGTAGTCGAGCTGCTTTTCCATGAGCGGCAAGAGCGCCGCGAAGTCATTCTCCGGCCGGGCCTTTTCCCACGCCTGGAAGAGCAGGTTCGCGTGCTCATAGTGCTCGGCCACGAATGCGGCGGGGATCTTCGTCGCGCGTTCGTACTCGATGCGCGCCACCCGGATCAGCGCGGCTTCGTCGCTGTCGTCGGGCAGGGTGTCAGCCCACGGCTGCAACTCGTCGAGCAGCCGGCCAAACTCAGGGTCGACGAACTTCTCGTGCGCGATGCGGCTCACGAGCGCGAGCTGCCGCGCGCGCGCCGGCCCGCCGCCCTCCGGCATGTAGACCGCCTGGTCCCAGTCGAGCACGGAGACGACCGATTCGAGATCGTGATACTCCCGGTAGCGGTCCATAAGTTCCTGGTACTTCGCTTCCATGGCTAGCTCTTTCTGTAAGCCGTAGTGGCCGTGGCCTGCGCGGTCGCGAGCAGCAGCATGTCCTGCACGTTTACATGCGCCGGACGGGTGACGGCCCAAACGATGGCGTCGGCCACGTCTTCCGGGGTGAGGGGCTGCAATCCGATGTAGGGCTTCTTTGCGCGTTCTGCGTCGCCGTGGAAGCGCACCAGACTGAACTCCGTTTCGACCAGCCCAGGCTCGATGTTGGTCACGCGGATGCCGCGCTCGAGCACGTCGATCTTCATGGCGCGGCTGATGATCGCGACGGCCGCCTTCGTGCCGGAGTAAACCGCGCCGCCGGCGTATGGGTCTCGGCCGGCGACCGAACCGACATGGATGACGTGGCCGCGCTGCCGCTCGACCATGCCGGGGAGGATCGCGCGCGTGACGTAGAGCAGCCCTTTGACGTTCGTGTCGATCATCTCATCCCAATCGTCGATCAGCCCCTCGTGCAGCGGGTTGAGCCCGCGCGACAGCCCGGCGTTATTGACGAGGATGTCCACATCCGCCCACTCCGCGGGCAGATGGGCCAGCTTCGCTTCGACCGCAGCGCGGTCGCGCACGTCGAGTTGTATGAGGAGTGTTGGCGTCGCGTGCGCGGTCTTGAGCCGGGCCGCCAGCTCCTCCAGCCGCTCGATGCGTCGAGCTGCCAGGATAAGGCGGGCGCCCTCCGCCGCAAGCCCCTCTGCCGTTGCCTGCCCGATTCCCGAGCTTGCGCCGGTGACAAGCGCTATCCGTCCCTTGATCGACACTGATGGCATCTGAAGTTCTCCTTGAATCCAGTTGAGCGGACTACCGCAGTTGTCTCAGTATACCGTCGAGGCGGGCCAGGTCCAATGACAGCAGCTTCGCCAGCTCACGCCCCGCGCCGACGAGATATTGCCGCCGCTCGTCGTTCGAGGGCCGCGCGTCGCGCGCGAGGCGCAGCGCGGCGACGAGGATCTGATCAACCGGCGCGTCGATCGACCCCAGCACGAGACGCATCCAGTCGTGCTCCTGGGTGAAGCGCACGACCTCCGCGTTGCCGCACGTCGAAATCTCGTCCAGCGTGCGGGGGGGCTGTGGGGGGAGGCGGTGATAACACTTCAAGCCTTCGCCGTGCCCGACGATCATCACGTCGACCACGATTGGCACCTGCCGCTTCTGGCGCTGATCCTCGATAATCTCCGCCGTGTCGACCCCGGCCGCAACGAGTTGCCGCACGAACGCATCGTCCTCGATGGTTACGTTGCACGTCATCCCGTAGACAACCCGGTCGCCCCCGCCCTTCGCCTTTAGCAGCGCCCCCAGCTTCGGCGTCATCTTGTCCTGCTCGGCGATTAACTGGCGGCAGCCCACCGTAAAAGCGGCCGTGCTCGACCGCAGCACGCGGCCGACCTCGTATTCTCCGTCCATGCTTTCTCCCCCGGAAACGCTACCGCGCGCCTGTGAGCAGCTTATTGCTCGCTTTGACCGAAATCTCCGGCATCATGCCGTTGCGCATCATGACCTGCCCTAACAGCCGTTCCAACTCACCCTTGTCGCCCTGGCTCACCAGCGCGAGCTCGTGCGCCCGCGCGAGCACGTAGGGATAGGCCGTCGGCACGCAGTTCGCGTAGAGCGCCGCATGCGCCGCGTCCAGCCAGTCTTTGCGGTCGGCCACCCAACCGGGCACTTCGATGCGCGCAAGCGCCATTTCCTCACCGCGTCCGGCGTGCGCCATGTTCACATAGGCGAAGGCGATTCGTTCGCCGGATCGGCTGTAGTAGCGGTCGTGCGCGTTCGAGTACGGATTGAAAAAGCCCGAACGCTCGCCCGGCCGGAGCCATTGGAACAGCGCGCGGTCGGTCAGCCCCGCGAACTTGTAACCCTGCTGGCGCAGCGTGTCGCGCTCGATCTGGTCAAGCCGCAAATCGAGCAACTCCATAATGCGCAGCACGAAGCCACTGCCGGGCCGGTCCACATAACCGACCGGGATCGCCTGCGCCGCGCGCAGCCGCTCGAGCTGCCGAATGACGAAGTCGATCTCCTCGTTGATGCGATCGTTGCGCTGCGGGTCGGGCCGGAGCCAGGGCAGGAGCGGGCCGTCGACCAGAGCCACGATTGGCACGGACGTGTCGCCGCCCAGCGCGCGCCGTTCCTGCTCCGCCAGCCGCGCGAGCGCCTCGATCTCTCGCCGCCCGCGCGCCAGGCTGATCTCTTCATTTGAGACGACCTGCCCCTCGTCGTCGTAAACGTCCTCGTCCTCGAAGAAAATCTCCGGCGCGCTGTCCGTGGACGGGGCCGAGCCGGAGCCGCGGCGCATCACAATCGTCCCGGTGTTAATGAGGTAGTACGTGGTGATGGCGTGACGATCCGGGAAGATCTGGCTGCCGTCCGCCGCAATGAGGATTACTTCGGGAGGATCGGGGTTGGGGGGGCAAGCCTCGTCGAGCCGGTCGCCCAGCGGCATTGCGCCGCGCCGCCACTCATCATACTTGCGCGCCGCTTCGATTTTGGCGCGCAACTCGTCGTCTACTTCAGGGCGCGCGGCGAGCAACTGGCGCGCTTCCTGCCCGCGCCGCGCGGTGTTCTCGCGCCGCTGGGCCAACTTTTCGCCCATCGCGTCCACCTGGCCGGTGAGGCGATTTAGTTCGAGGGTCACGGAATCCTCCGAACAGATTTTCGCCCGTCATTATATGCTGTGGCGGCTGTGGGCGCAAGGACGAAAAGCCGCAACCACAAAGGACCAAAGAACCGAAGTTTCACGAAGGCCCGCATGAGACTTCCCATAGACGAATGAGGTTGAAACAAAAGGTGCGTGGCGCAAGTTGCCAACTTGCGCCGCGTATGTCCGTAATCTACTTGGTTTATCTGGTCTTTCTTTCTGCCGTCCCAGGTGGTGACCGTTTGTTCTGCGAAAGCGTTGACAAATCGCGCGCGCTGACTTAGAATTGCTATATAGGTTTTTGCGTGAACTTCAAGGAGCGTCCTCTATGGCCGAACCTCTGCGCTCATCGGTGGGCCAGTTCAGCAGTTCCGCGGGGCGGTGGCAGCCGCGCGCGCTGAACGTGCGCTCCGTCGAACCCGCGCCGGATCACCCCCGCGCGGACCGCGGCAGCTTTTACGTGCTCATCGAGGTGACCGGCGCGGGAGGCAGCCATGCCGCGCTGTACCGGCAGTTGCTCGAGGCCGCGCAGAAGGCGTATTACGAGGTGGGCGAGGCGGTGGAGGTCGCGCTGCGCCAGTCGGTGCGCGAGGTGCAGGCCATCCTGCGCCGCGCCAACGAGGCGCTACCCGAAGCCAACTGGCGCGCAGGGATGACCATGGTGGTCCGCTGGGGCCAGCATCTCGTGATCGCGCAGGCCGGCCCGTCGCTGCTCCTGATCAGCCATCCGAAAACGGTCGACATCTACCCGGAGCAGATCGGGGATTCCGGCCCGCCGCTGGGCGGAACCGAGCGCCCCGAGGTGGTGATCTACGACGCCACCATCGAACACGGCAGCATGGTGCTCCTGGCGCAGAGCGACTGGGCGCAGCAGGCCAAGATGGAGGCGCTGGCCGTCGCCGCGGCAGCCAACGGCGTCAACGCGGCAGCGCAGTACCTCGGCCAGCTCGCGGGCCGGGCGGAGCTGAGCGCGCTGCTCGTCGCATTTACCCACGATATTCCCTCGGTGAAGGAAGGGGGCGACGCTCTGCGCGTGGCTCCAACCGGCGGGCCGACGGGTGTGGCGCCGGAGCCGGAGACGCCGCCCGCGGAGCCGCCGAAACAGGCTAAGGGATTGTTCGGGGGCCTCTTTGCGAAGAATCGCGCGCAGGAGCGCGCCGACCTCGATGAGTCGTCCGCCGAGGCAGGCGCAGGCGACATCGGCGCGGTCGCGGACGAGGGCGTCGCGCCTGTGGTCATCCCACCGCCGGCCCCGCAAGTCGCGCCGCCACCCTCGGTGCAGTACGCCGAGCCGGTCCCTTCGCCAGAGGAATTGCGTGCGGCCGCCGAGGCCGAAGCGCGGCAGCAGGCCGCATGGGGCCAGCGCGCGGCGGTCACGACCGCGGTGGCCGCTCCCGCCGCCGAGCCCGTTGTCGAGCCGGAGCCGTATACGCCGGCGCCGCCACCCCGGTCCGGCCGCAGCGCCTGGGCGTTGGTGCTCGCGGTCATCTTTATCCCGCTGCTGATCGTAGGCGTGGTCGTCGGGATGTTGTTCGTCCGCACGCGCGCGGCAGATGCCCAGTTCACTCAGACCCTCGCGGGCGCGGAGAACATCATCATTCAGGCAGAGCAGGCGGCGGACGACGCGCAGGCCGCGCAGCGATTGGGTGGCGCGAAGGAGTATCTGGACCAGGCTCGCGCGCTGCGCCCGGATGATGCCGCATTGCAGGCGATGACCGACCGGTACGATAAGCTCGTGATGCGCGTCGAGAAGGTGACGCCGCTGTACGGCATTGTCCCGCTCTGGCCCTTCCAGCCGGAGACAGGCCACAATCTTGCGCGGACCGTCGTGAGCGGCGAGTCACTTTTCGTGCTCGACAAGGCGCCCAATGAGGTCTACCGCTTCCTGTTCCAAACGCCGCTCAACGATAGCGTCAAACCCGCGTCCGACAAGCCCGTCGTGAAGAAGGGCGACCCTGCGGGCGACAAGACGGTGGGCGACCTGCTGGACATGAGCTGGGTCGAGGCGGCCACGGCGAACCAGCGCAGTATGTTGCACGTGATGGACGTCACCGGCGAGTTGATCGGGTACGACGAGAGTTACGGACAGAAGCGGATGGCGCTCAACAAGACGGGCTGGGTGTCGCCGCAATTGATGGCCGGCTACATGGGGAACCTGTACATCGCGGACCCGGGCGCCAACCAGGTCTGGAAGTATGCGCCGACCGCCAACGGGTACGAAGGTGAGCCCACGGGATGGTTCCCGGCGGACAAGAAGCCCGACATGAACGGGGTCGTCGACATGGCGATCGACGGGCATATCTGGCTGCTGCACTCGGACGGCCGGCTGCTCAAGTTCCTGAGCGGCGAACAGCGGCCGTTCACCTGGACGGAACTGCCGACGCCGCTCAGCAGCCCCACCGCGCTCGCCATGTCGCAGGACGGCGACCGGCTGTATGTGGCGGACCCGGAGAATGCGCGGATCATCGAGGCCACGAAAGAGGGCAAGTTCCTGCGCCAGTTCCGAGCGCGGGAGGGCGAGCCGCTGCGCGACATCAAGGACCTCTTCCTGGATGAGGCCAAAGGGATGTTCTATATCCTGACGAGCAACCAGCTCTATAAGGCCGCGGTGCCGCAGCCGGGGGCATCCCAGTAGCGCGCCGAAGAATAAACACAGCCGAAGCGAGCGCTGATCGACCCGCGAGCGTCAGGTGGGTTCGATCAGCGTTTTATAATCTCTCGCTGTGGGTGGATGCAGGCGCGGGGAATGTGATGTCGAAGCGCGTGCCCGCCTCCCGAACCAGCTTAATCGTGCCGTTGATCTGCCGCGTTAGCATCACCGTTAGTTGCAAGCCCAGCGAGCTCACCTGCTCCAGGTCGATCTCCTCCGGTAATCCGACGCCTTCATCCGCCACAGTCAGCCGCAGGCGCTCCTCACCTGCAGGCGCTAGCTGAACCTGCACAGTGCCGCTATGCCCGTCGGGATATGCGTGCTTGAGCGCGTTTGCCACGAGCTCGTTCACGATCAGACCACATGGCACGGCGGTGTCCACGCTGATCCAGGTTGCCGGAGCATCCACCTGGAGAAAGATCGGCGCGGCGTGGGGCCGGTAGATGCGATAAAGGTGCGCGACGAGCACGCGCAGGTAGTCGCCAAAGTCGAGCCGCGCGAGGTCGGGCGAGGCGTACAGCTTCTCGTGGATCAGCGCCATGGCTTTAATGCGCGCCTGGCCGTCGACTAACGCGCTTGCGAGCGCGGGATTGGCGGTGGCCTGGGCCTGCAAGCTCAGGAGGCTGTTGACGATCTGGAGGTTGTTCTTGACCCGGTGGTGGACCTCCTTAAGCAAAACCTCCTTCTCGTCGATCGACGCGCGGAGTTGGGCTTCCGCGCGTTCGTGCTCCGCGACCTCCGCCTCCAGCGCGGCGTTGGCTTGCTTCAACTCCGCCGTGCGCTCGTTGACCCGCGCTTCGAGTTGGTCGCGCGCCTGCAGCAGCCCGGCAGTCAGTGCGCGCTCTGACTCGCGCAGCGCGTCATTCTCGAACGCGGCGAGAATCTGCCGCAGGCTCAGGAGGACGATGATACCGCCGAGGAACAGCACCAGGACGGGGAAGGGCATCCCGGTCGGCCGGTAGTGATCCCAGATGAGAAGCGCGAACGCGAGGAAGATCGCCGCATAGGGCAGGCCGAGGGCCCAGTTCGCGATGGGTTGGCCCGACAGGCCCTCCTGCGCTGCGTCGCGCAACTGCGCGTCCGCCTCTGCCGGCGCGCTCCATGCCCTGACCGCAGCGAGCGCAAACAGGATCGCCATCACCGTGTATCCAAGGTCGAGAAATCCACCGGGCACGTAGGTGTCGACGAGCACCTGCCAGCCGTACATCAGGTCGGTCAGAAGCATGACGCCCGTGCCCGCCGCGAGCAGCGTGAGCGCCATGCGGCTGTCGGGCGAAACGCGGCGGCTCAGCAGCAGCAACAGCGCCCACAAGAGCGCACTGTCGCCGGCGGGATACGCAAGGGCGACGCCTACCTGCAAGCTGAGAGGCTCACCGGCTGTCAGCCGGGGGCCGATGCCAGACACCCACAGGAGCAAGATGCCGGCCAGCAGCGCGCTGAGCATGTCGATCCCGAGCCGCAAACGCTCACCGGGACGATGGGGGGTGGTTGGCAGCAGAACCAAGCCGATCGCGAAGAGCGGGTAGAACAGCAGGTACAGGGGATCGGCGATGGAGGGAACAGGTATTTCGCCCTGCGTCTGCAGAATCAGCCACCAGATCAGGTCGCCGACAGCATTGGCGAAGAGCGCGAGCGTCAGGAACCCCCACGCATACCGCCCGCGCTCCCTACGGCGCATCTTCCTGACGGTGACGGCGCCGACCGCCAAGACCGCCGCGGCGGATTCAGCCATGCTGAGCGCTTCGACGGCGCCGCCCGCGGCCTGCGAGCCGAGCTGTGAAGCGATGGTCCCTGCCAGATGCAGCAGGAAGACAAGCGCGGAAACCAGCAGGGCCACACGCCAGAGCCGGTCGGGACTGGTGGAGGGCTCGGTTTGCGCTAACGTCATCTTGCATCCGGTGAAACAGCGGGTATCGCGCTTTGTAGAACAAACCTACTATGCCGCGCAATCAGAATCTAGTCAAGCAGCGGGCTCTGCGCGCGTGGCTGCTGCTTGAAGCGGCCCGTGGCCCGGCGGGGAACCGGACGGCATTGCGAGCCGTCTCAGTTGAGGCGGCCCGCGTCGGAGGCGCGCCTACTTTTCTTTGGGCGTGTGCCCAGACAGGGTATAATTGCTGGCTATGCCTGAAAGCACGACCAACCCTAAGCCCGCGTCCGGCCGGCGTTCGCTCTGGTCCGGCCTCTTGCTGGGCGGGCTTCTGACCGTTTTTGTTGCGATGTTTGCCTACGTGGCGTATCTCTTCCTTTCGTGGGGACAGGTCGCCGCATCGCAGGCGCCTGACATGCCGCCCCTCGAGCTGCCGAAGATCGTTAAGCCGGCGGTCGAGTCGAACGAGGTCGCTCAGACGAGCGAGATACCGTTCTTCCGACCCGTGGGCCGAAGGGCTGCCCAACAGGAAGAGACCCCGACCGTCAAGCGCACCACGATCCTGCTGCTCGGCGTCGATGCGCGCCCCGGGCAGCGGATCGCGCGGACAGACACCATCATGCTGCTGACGCTGAATCCCGAGACGGGCGCGGCCGGCATGCTTTCGCTGCCGCGCGATCTCAAGGTGCGGCCGAGCGCGCTGAACCGCGATCTCAAGATTACGTCCGTGTTTCCGGCGGGCGAAGCGGCCGGCTACCCGGGCGGTGGCGCGGCCCTTCTCGAGGACACGATCACCGAAATGCTCGGCTACCCGATCGACCATTATGTGGTCGTCAACTTCGACGGGTTCAAGCAAATCATCGACCTGATCGGCGGCGTCGAGATTGACGTGGCGTATGAGATCTACGACGACAAGTACCCGGACGACAACTACGGTTACTTGCCGCCGGTGCATTTCCTGCCGGGCAAGCAGCAAATGGACGGCGACACCGCGCTGAAGTACGCGCGCACGCGCCATGCCGACAATGATTATGCGCGCGCGGGCCGGCAGCAGCAGGTGATCATGGCGATCAAGGATAAGGTCACTCAGCCGGGGCAGATGGCCGCGCTGTTGCCGCGACTGCCCGGCCTGGCCGTCGCGATGGCAAATTCCGTGCAGACGGATATGCCGGTGGACAAGGCGCTGACGCTGGCCCGCACCGTCGACCAGATGGACCTTAGCAACGTGGCGCGCGTGGTCGTCGACACGAAGATGGGCCGCGTCATCCAGAATGATCCGCAGCTTGGCTATACCCTGGTGCCCGACATGGTTAAGGTGCGCGCGGCGGCGGACGCCATCTTCGCGGACTCGTTGGCCGCCCCCTCCACCGCAGAAACCCTCCGGCAGGACATCGAGGCGGAGGCGGCGCGCGTCGTGCTGCTGAACGGCACGGGCGAGAAGGGACTTGCCGCGCGGTTGCAGACACGGCTGGCGAACGATGGGTATAACGTTGCGGCCGTTGGGAACGCTGACCGCGCCGACTATGGCCAGAGCGAGTTGCTCATCTACGGCGATCCGAAGCAGGCGACTATCGACGCGCTGCTTGTCCGGTTCGCAATCAGCGAGGATCGGGTAAGCACCCGGCCGGCCCAGGATGACAGGGACATCGCGATCATCGTGGGCAGCGATCAGGCGGAGACTGCGGTCGCCAACTGATCAGGCGCCGCCCAGCGCCGCGGCTCGACGCCGCCATATGATAGCAGTCATTGCGGTATTCGCCCTCGTGTGATAACACGAGGGTGAATTTTTTCTCAAGGTTGGTTCTATGCACCTTCATGAAGTGATGGCGCTGCTGGATGCGCGGTTTGTATCCTCCTGTTGCAACCCCACTATCGACGTGCGGGCCGGGTTCGCGGCGGACCTGATGAGCGACGCGCTCCGTTATGATCTGTCTCAGGCCCTGCTGGTGTCCGGGTTGGCGAATCCGCAGGTCGTCCGCACGTCGGAAATGGCCGACGTGGCAGCCATCCTGATGGTGCGCGGCAAGATGCCGAGCGCCGACGCGCTCGAACTTGCCGACGAGATCGACATCCCGTTCCTGAGCACCGAACTGACCATGTTCGAGACGTGCGGCCGGCTCTTCGCGGCCGGCCTACCCGCGTGCCAGCGTTTTAACGGCCGCTAGATGACACCCACCGAAGTCCTCAAGGCGCAGGAACTCGTATACGAACTCAAGATCGGCGACATCATGACGCGTCGCCTGATTACGGTTTCGCCCGAGACGACCATGCGCGAGGTCAAGCAGGTGTTGCGGGATCACCGCATCTCCGGTCTGCCTGTGATGCGGGACGAGCATCTCGTCGGTATTGTGAGCATCGAAGACCTGATTCGCGCGCTCGAAGCGAATGAACTGGACGCGGAAGTCAACACATACATGTCGAGCCTGGTCCGAACCGTGGGCGAAGGTGAGTCGGCCGTGCGCGCGCTCAGCGCGTTCGGCAGGGCGGGCGTAGGCCGTCTGCCGGTGGTCGACGACGACGGCCGCCTCGTGGGCATCCTCACGCCCGGCGATATCACCCGGGGCGTGTTGCGCGCGCTCGAACGCGCGTATCACGAGGAAGAGCTCCGCAAATACCGCGTCCGGCACGTCTTCGAGGACATCGCATCTGACCGGACGAGCCTGATTTTGCGCTACGACATCCCGGTCCGTGACTTCAACAGGGCGGGCAGAGCATCGAGCCAGCTCAAACAGACGCTCGTGCGCCTCGGCATCGACCCGCGCATCGTCCGTCGCGTCGCGATCGTGTCGTACGAAGCCGAAATGAATATCGTCATCCACAGCACCACCGGCGGTAACCTGGTGGCGGAAATCAATTCAGAACTTATCGCGGTGCTCGCCTACGATTCGGGGCCGGGCATCGAAGATGTGAAGGCGGCCATGCAGCCCGGCTGGAGCACCGCGCCGGACTGGATTCGCGAGATGGGCTTTGGCGCGGGGATGGGCCTTGTTAACATTAAGGCCACCGCCGACGAGATGCACCTCGATTCGTGGCCCCGCCGGGGCACGAAGCTCGAAGCGGTGATCTACCTCAAACCCGGGGAGGGCAAGACGGGCCATGAAACTGAGTGAGATTGCGCGCGCGCTTGATTTGCGCGCGGTGGCGGGCGCTGCTCGGCTGGAGACGGACGTGACAGGCGGCTACGCGTCCGACCTGTTGAGCTGCGCCATGGCGGGCGCGGGCAAGGGCAACGTCTGGGTGACCCTGCAGGGTCATCTCAATGTGGTCGCGGTTGCCAGCCTGAACGAGTTGGCAGCCGTCATCGTGACCGAGGGCAAGCCCGTGTCCGCGGACACGGCGAGCAAGGCGGAGGAAGAGGGCGTCGTGCTCCTGCAAACCCCGCTCTCGACTTATCAAGTTATCGGCCGGCTGTGGGATTTGGGTGTGAAGTGAGTGAGCCATTCAACGCAGATGGAGTGGATCGGCATGATCTTTCCCGATCTGCGTCGGCGTAGCCGGTATCTGCGTTGAATTCTGCTTCCCATGCCAACCATCTACGCTGACCTGCACCTGCACACGGTTCTCTCCGCCTGCGCGGAGGTGGAGATGATCGCTCCGCTGATCGTCCGGCGCGCGCGGGAGCTTGGGCTCAACCTGCTGGCCGTCACCGATCACAACGCGGCGGCGAACTGCGCGGGCGTGATCGCTGCCGCCGAGGGCACGGGTCTTGTCGTCATTCCCGGTATGGAGATGACGACCGCCGAAGAGCTGCACCTGCTATGCCTGTTCGAGACGGTGGAGCAGGCGCTCACCTGGCAGGGCATCGTATTCGATCACCTGCCCGACGCGCCAAACAACGAGAACCTGTTCGGCGGGCAATACGTGGTGGATGGCGAGGGCGACTATATCCGCACGGAAGGCCGCCTGCTGGCCGCTTCGACCGACCTGTCGCTCGACGCGAGCGTGCGGCGGGTGACGGAACTTGGTGGCCTGGCCGTTCCCGCGCACATCGACCGCGCCTCGTTCAGCCTCTTCGCCAGCCTCGGCTTTGTGCCGCCCGGCCTCCCTGTCCCTGCGCTCGAAATCTTTCGCCGCACCGACCCCGCGGCGCTCGTCGCCGCGCACCCGGAGGTCGCGCCCTATCCGCTCGTCCGCGACAGCGACGCGCACCAATTGAGCGAGATGCGCGTCAGCCTCGCCTTCGAGGCGAACGCGCCATCCTTCGCCGCGCTCCGCTCTTCCCTCGCGCAGCGCTCCCACCGGCTGATGTAGGCCCAGTTCGCGCCTTGCGCTGACGCCCGCGTGTCAAGGTTATGACATGCGTCATTTCGCGCAAGGGCCAATGTATGTTATAGTCAAGATGGAAACGTGGGATATTTCACATACGGACGTTGCCCATCATGATTGAAGACCTCAGCACCCTCGATTTCGCTCCTCTGGAACAGATCCTTGAGGAGTACGCCGGCCAGAAAGGCGCGATCATCCCGATTCTGCAGCATACGCAGGAGGCCTACGGCTATCTTCCGAAGGAAGTCCTGCAGGAAATCTCGAAGCGAACCGGGATTCCGGTCAGCAAGCTGCTCGGCGTTGCGACTTTCTACGCGCAGTTCCGGCTGAACCGGCGCGGCAAGCATCTCATCCGCATCTGTGACGGCACGGCCTGTCACGTGCGCGGGTCCTCCAAGTGCATCGAGACCGTCGAGAAGCAACTCAACGTTCCGGCAGGCGGGACATCCGAGGACTACGAGTACACGATGGAGATCGTCTACTGTCTCGGCTCGTGCGGCCTTGCGCCGGTGGCGGTAGTCGACGACAAAGTTTATGGCCGCCTGACCCCCAATAGCCTGGTCGAGCAACTCGAAGGGCTGGGGTAATCGGACGCCTTCGCCCTAAGAGCGGTCATGCTCGAACTTGCGCTTCACGTGTTGGACATCCTGCGTAACGCCGTCGAGGCAGGGGCGACGCAGGTGGCGTTGACGATCATCGAGGATGAGCCGGCCAACCGCCTCACGCTGACGATCACCGACAACGGCCGGGGGATGGACGATGAGACGATCCGCCGGGCGCTAAACCCCTTCTACACGACACGGCGCACGCGCCACGTTGGACTCGGCCTGCCGCTCCTGGCGGCCGCGGCGGAGACCGCTGGCGGCGGATTGATGATCCGCTCGCGGCCGGGGGAAGGGACAACGGTCGAAACGACGTTCGGGTTAGACCATCCGGACCGCCAACCGCTCGGCGACATGGCGGCGACTTTGCTGGCCTTTCTGCTTGCCGAGGCTGCGCCCGACCTGCGGTACACGCACCGGGTATTGAGAACCGGGTTTCCTGCCGATAACCCGGTTTTTGCGCAAGAGCGCGAATTCGCGTTTAACACTGCCGCCATCCGCGCCGAACTGGAAGGTCTCCCGCTGAACCATCCCGTTGTGGCCCGGTGGCTTGCCGAGTATCTGGCCGAAGGCGAGCGCGAACTAAAAGAAGTGGAACACAATGAGCCGGGCGCCGTGGAGGGCGCCGGCGTCTAAGGAGTTGCATCAATGCCCAAGCTCAAATCTTTGGATGACCTGAAGCGCGTGCGCGAGGAAGCGCAGCAGTCGCTCAAGACGCGATTGGACACCGGCACGACCATCATCGTGGGCATGGGCACGTGCGGCATCGCGGCGGGCGCGCGCGACACCATGCATGCAATCCTGACCGAGCTGGCCGCCCGCAACATCGACGCGCACGTAACGACGGTCGGCTGCATCGGCCAGTGCGTCAAGGAGCCGCTTGTCGACATCGAGCAGGCCGGTCAGCCGCGCATCACGTACGGGAACGTGAAGCCCGAAATGGTTTCGCGCCTTATCGAAGAGCACCTCATTAATAACCGGCCGATCGAGGAATGGGTTGTCGGGCGGCTGGAATCGAACGTTGCGTCAACGAACGTTGCGCCAACGGTCTGAACGGAGCGTACTTATGGAGCAGTTCAACAACATCGAAGCGGTGCT
Source organism: Anaerolineae bacterium (assembly GCA_025454635.1). Lineage (GTDB taxonomy): Bacteria > Chloroflexota > Anaerolineae > CG2-30-64-16 > CG2-30-64-16 > JALOOB01. The sequence goes on along the minus strand of JALOOB010000019.1, from coordinate 4,769 downwards.
CAAGCGGGCCATCCAGCTTGAGGTCGAGGCCATGACCCTGTACAGCAGCGCTGCGCAGACCGTCAAGGACGACGCCGTGCGCCAGCGGCTGGAGGAAATGGCTGCGCAAGAGCGCGGTCATAAGGCCAAGCTCGAAGATGTCCTCTCGGGCAACGTGCGCTGGGCCATTCGCCGCTCCAAGGCCGAACCTGTCACCGACCTGCGCCTGAGCGACCACCTCGTCGGCGGCTCGTTGGAGCCCAACGCGGATTACCAGGACGTTCTCCTCTTCGCCGCCCGCCGCGAGAAGGCCGCGCACGAGTTTTACAAGGCGATGGGCGAGATGGTGGACGACAAGCTCACGCAGAATTTGTTTGAGATGCTGGCCGACGAGGAACTGCGGCATAAGTACGTCCTTGAAAAGACGTACGAAGAGGTGGTTTACAAGGACTTCTAATGATGGATAGCAACCTCGTATTCAACCCGGCTCGGCAAGGTGGTGCGCCCGGCGGCGACAGCGATAGACTGCTGCGCGCCGAGGTGCTCATTTGCGGGGGGACGGGCTGCCACTCCTCAAGCTCACAGGAAGTCACCGCCGCAATGCAGGCGGAAGTCGCGCGACGCGGGCTCGAAGGCGAAGTGCGCGTGGTGCCCACCGGCTGCCGCGGGTTCTGCTCCATGGGCCCGGTGATGATGATCTATCCCGAGGGCATCCTTTACTGCCAGGTGCAGGAGTCGGACGTCCCGGACATCGTCGAGGAGACGCTGCTTAAGGGCCGGCAGGTCGCGCGGCTGGCTTACCAGGAGCCGACCCAACACAGGGCGCTGCCGTTCTATCACGACATCCCCTTCTATGGCAAGCAAATCCGCATCGCGCTTCGCAACTGCGGCATGATCAACCCGGAGTCGATCGACGAGTACATCGCGCACGAGGGCTATGAAGCGCTCGGCAAGGTGTTGACGGGGATGACGCCGGAGGACGTGTTGCGCGAGATGAAGGACTCAGGGCTGCGCGGCCGCGGCGGCGCAGGCTTCCTGACCGGCCTGAAGTGGGAATTTGCCCGGCGCAGCCAGAACTTCCCCAAGTACGTCATCTGCAACGCGGATGAAGGGGACCCCGGCGCATTTATGGATCGCTCGATCCTCGAAGGCGATCCGCACAGTGTCATGGAAGGCATGACCATCGCGGGTTACGCGATCGGGGCCAGCCTGGGATACATCTACTGCCGGGCGGAGTACCCGCTGGCGATTCAGCGCCTGAAGACGGCCATTGCGCAGGCGCACGAGTACGGCCTGCTCGGTGAGAATATTCTCGGCTCCGGCTTCTCCTTTGACCTGAAGGTCAAGGAAGGCGCGGGCGCGTTCGTCTGCGGCGAAGAGACGGCGCTGATGGCCTCCATCGAGGGCAAGCGCGGCGAGCCGCGGCCCCGCCCGCCGTTCCCGGCGGTTGCCGGCCTATGGAACAAGCCGTCGAACGTCAACAACGTCAAATCCTATGCCATGTCGCCCCAGATCATGCTGAAGGGCGCGCCGTGGTTCAAGAGCATCGGGCCGGAGAAGTCGCCGGGCACGGCGATCTTTGCGCTCACGGGCAAGATCAACAACACGGGCCTGATCGAAGTCCCGATGGGCATTTCGCTGGGCGAGATCATCTACGACGTGGGCGGCGGCATCCCCAAGGGCAAGCCGTTCAAGGCCGTCCAGACGGGCGGCCCGCTCGGCGGCTGCTTGCCGGCCTCGGCGCTGAACACGCCCGTCGACTTCGACTCGCTCACGGCAGCGGGCGCGACGATGGGCTCGGGCGGCATGATCGTCGTCGACGACGATACGTGCATGGTCGAGTTCGCCAAGTACTTCCTTCAGTTCGCCACCGCGGAGTCGTGCGGCAAGTGCGTGCCCTGTCGCGTGGGCGGCATGCGCCTGCTCGAAGTGCTAACCCGCATCAGCGAGGGCCACGGCACCGACCAGGACGTCGAGGATATCAAATACATCTCGGCCAATATGCAGAGCGCAAGCCTCTGCTCGCTTGGCCAGCTGACGCCCGGCCCGGTCATGTCCGCGCTGCGCTTCTTCATGGATGAGTTCACGGAGCACGTCCACAACCAGAACTGCCCGGCGGGCCAGTGCAAGGCGCTCGTACGCGCCAAGTGCATCAACGCCTGCCCCGCGGGCGTCGAAAGCCCGTCGTACCTGGCGCTGGTGGCGCAGGGTCGCTACGCGGAGGGCCTCGCCATTCACCGCGAGCGCAACCCCTTCGCCTCGATCTGCGGCCGCGTGTGTCCGGCCTTCTGCGAGCAGAAGTGCCGCCGCGGCGAAATCGACGAGTCGATCAGCATCCGGCTCGTTAAGCGCTACATGGCCGATCACGAGGTTGGCGCGCCGTGGACGCCCAACAAAGTCGAGGCGGACAAGCCGCTCAAGGTCGGCGTCGTCGGCGCCGGTCCCGGCGGCCTCACCGCGGCTCTGCGCCTTGCGCAGAAGGGCTATAAGGTCACGGTCTACGAGAAACTGCCGATCCCCGGCGGCATGATGAGCGTGGGCATCCCCGACTACCGCCTGCCGACCGACGCGCTGCTCGGCGAAATCCAGAGCATCATGCGCGCGGGCGTCGATATTCGCTGCAATACGGCGCTCGGCGCGGACTTCACGCTGGACGACCTGTTCGAGAAGGAAGGCTGCAACGCGATCGTCCTCGCCATCGGCGCGCACAAGAGCCGCAAGCTCGGCGTGCCCGGCGAAGAGAAGGCAGGCGTCCTGCACGGCACGGACTTCCTGCGCGAAGTGGGGCTGGCGCAGCGCGGCGCGGCGCCGATGACCACCATGCCGGACGTTGCGGGCAAGAAGGTCGCGGTGGTCGGCGGCGGCAACGTGGCGCTTGATGCGGCGCGGACTGCGTGGCGTCTCGGCGCGAGCGAAGTGCACGTGATCTACCGACGCACGCGGGCGGACATGCCTGCGTATGCCGAAGAGGTGCACGCCGCGTACGAGGAGGGCATCCGGTTCCACTTCCTCGCCAACCCGATCGAGGTGCTCGGCGACGAGAAGGTGACCGGCGTGATGGTCCAGCGCCAGCGCCTCGGCGAATTCGACGCAGGCGGGCGGCGCCGGCCGGCGCCCATCGAAGGCGATACATTCGTCCTGCCGGTCGACGTGATTGTCCCGGCCATCGGCCAGACGACCGACACCACGTGGATGCAGAAGGCCGGCATCCAGTCGACGAGGAGCAGCACGTTTGTCGTGGGCGACGCGTACCAGACGTCGCGCGGCGGCGTGTTTGCCTGCGGCGACGCGGTGAGCGGCCCGGCGACGGTCATCGAAGCGGTGGCGCAGGGCAACCTCGTCTCCGTCGCGGTCGATCACTGGCTGAAGACCGGCGAGTACCGGCGGCCCCGGTACGAGACCGAGCGCGTCGACGTGGCGCAGTTGTATAACCTGGACGACTACGCCAATGCGCTCCGGCCGCACGTGCCCGAGCTGCCGTATCAGGATCGGGTCGGCACGTTCAAGGAAGTCGAATTGGGGTTCGACGAGCGCACGGTTCGCGAGGAGGCGAAGCGCTGCCTCCGGTGCGACCTGGAGTGGCTCGACTATATGAAGCTACCGCAGCCCGGCGTGGGGCTGGTGGCCGAAGCGGCATCCCCTTCAGGGGAGTCGGTCTTCGAGGCTTAGAAAGGGGGCGGCTTCACCACAATGGCGCTAGTAAACATCACCATCAACGGCGAAAAGCTCCAGTGCCAGGCGGGACAGACGGTGTTGCAGGCCGCGCGGGCCGCGGACATTGACATCCCGACCCTGTGCGATCATCCGGCCGTCACCCCGTGGGGCGGCTGCCGCATGTGTCTCGTGGAGATCGAGAAGCAGCGTGGCTTGCAGCCCGCGTGCACCTTCCCGGTCAGCGAGGGCATGGTCGTTTCGACGAACAGCGAGCGCGTTACCGGCGCGCGCAAGTTCGTGCTCGAACTGCTCTTCTCGGAGCGCGTGCATTACTGCATGTACTGCGCGATGAGCGGCAGCCAGGAAACCACCCAGTGCGAGCTGCAGAAGCTGGCCTACGAACACGGGCTGACGCACTGGCGCTACGAGCCAAACACGGCGCACCCCTGGCCGGTCGACGGGTCGCGCAAGTACTTCTTCATGGATCATAGCCGCTGCATCCTCTGTCGCCGGTGCATCCGCGCGTGCGAGGAGATCGCGGCCAACCATACGCTCGGCGTGCGGGAGCGCGGCGCAAAGACGATGGTCATTGCCGACGTCGACGTGCCGCTCGGCGAGTCGAGCTGCGTTTCGTGCGGCACCTGCCTCCAGGTGTGCCCGACGGGCGCGTTGATCGACCGGCGCTCCGCGTACATGGGTGGCTCCGGCGAGCTCCAGCGCAAGCGGACCACGTGCACCGCGTGCTCGGTCGGCTGCGCGGTCGATGCCGTTTACCGCAGCAATCAACTGTTGAAGGTGGAGGGCGTGTGGGACGCGCCGAACGGCGGCCTGCTGTGCGTCAAGGGCCGGTTCGAAGCCGCGGAGCCGAAGCCGAAGCGGGTCACCAGCCCGATGATCAAGCGGGACGGCGAGTGGGTCAAGGCCAGCTGGGCGGAGGCCACAGACCTGGTCGCGGGCAAGCTTAAGGCTGCCGGCAAGGTTGCCGGCCTCGTCTCCCCGCGCGCCACAGTGGAATCGCTCGGCGTGTTTAAGCACCTGATCGGCGATGTCCTTGGCAGCGACCAGATCAGCCTGCTCTACGGCGCGGCGCCGCAAGACCTCGGCCCGAAGGCAAATCTGAACGACGTGGCCGGCGC